>CACZTQ010000268.1 GCA_902784155.1 Oscillospiraceae bacterium | reverse complement strand
GCCGTTGAAGAGGGCGAGCTGCTCCGGGTCCTTATCGGCGAAAGACTCAGTTTCGCAGAGTCTGCCCATTGTGTGGCAGAAGCCTCCGAGATAATCCACCGTTCCGCCCGCTTCGCCGGGAAGCCTGCGGTATGTTCCGCCGTTGAGGCCGTTTGAAAGAGAATACTCAACGTCTCTCGGGCTTCTCCAGTCCGTATCCGTGTATTCGAAAAAAGGCTCATATTTTATATCCGTATCCGCGGGAACAGCGATATTCGCCGCCGACGGGATAACGTTGATTGAAGCTGTATAGACCTTATGCCCGCAGAATTCTTCAAGGAAGCGGTAAACTCCGGCGCAGAGTCCTCTGACGCCCGTTCCCGCAATATGAATGTTTCCGCCGGCCGCCCTGATAACATATCCGTTGACCGCGAGGCCCGAAACATCCTCGCCGGAAGCGGAGCCGACCGCTATATAATTGCCGTCTGCCTGTGTCACCGTCGCGATTTCGGCGCCGAGAGCCTTTGAGAGCCCGCCGGCAAGTTTCTCCGCGGCATAGGTTTCATACTGTGTAGGCTCTTCGGGGACGAGCACCGACCAGGAAGAATCGACATTCAATGTTTTCCCGGCGGCGAAAACCGTCTGCGCAAGTGAAAACAATAAAACAAATACAAGAAGAATAACCGCTGTTTTTTTCATAATCAATCACTCTCTTTTCAATTCATTTTCCCGGATTGTTTTTATTATATCTCATACGACGCGAAGTTTCAATAACCTCTCAAGCGCAATCGCTCCGATTTTATCAAAAACCGCGCACAAATGATTGATTTTTATTTTACTGTATTATATAATAAATAAGTATTTTAAAGAAATCGGAAACGGAGAAATAAAATGAAATTCACAAAAATGCACGGCATCGGCAACGACTACATTTATTTCAACTGCTTTGAAGAGACGGTCGAAAACCCCGAGGAGCTCTCAATCCGCCTGTCCGACAGGCATTTCGGAGTCGGCGGCGACGGCATAGTGCTGATTATGCCGAGCGAGGTCGCGGATTTCCGTATGCGTATGTTCAACGCGGACGGCAGCGAAGGAAAAATGTGCGGCAACGCGACGAGATGTATCGGCAAATATGTCTATGACAAAGGTCTCACGGATAAAACGCGCATAACTCTCGAAACGCTGAGCGGAATCAAAATCCTCGACCTCGATGTCAGAGACGGTGAAGTCAATAAGGTTACCGTCGATATGGGAAAGGCGAATTTCAAAGCCGATGAAATCCCTGTTGTTTCCGGGACCCCCGAGGTTGTTGAGAAAGAGCTCACCGCCGGAGACAGGACCGATAAAATCACCTGCGTCTCGATGGGCAACCCGCACTGCGTGATATTTACAGAAGGCATTGATTCGCTCGAGCTCGAAAAGATAGGCCCCGGCTATGAGAATCATCCCATGTTCCCCGAGAGAATCAACACCGAGTTTGTCGAATTTGTTGACCCTCACACGCTGAGAATGCGCGTTTGGGAGAGAGGCAGCGGCGAGACGCTCGCCTGCGGAACGGGAGCCTGCGCGACGGTTTCCGCCGCGGTGAAAACGGGCAGATGCCCGGCTGAGGAATTCGTCACGGTAAAGCTTATAGGCGGAGACCTTGAAATAATGTATAAAAACGACGGGACCGTAATAATGAAAGGCCCGGCTGCATTTTCATTTGAAGGAGAGATTAAATAATGGCACACATCAATTCAAACTATCTCAATATAAAAGAGAGCTACCTCTTTTCTGAGGTTGCCAAAAGAACCGCTAAATTCAAAGAGAGCCATCCCGATGCGGATATTATACGCCTCGGTATAGGCGACGTCACCCGCCCGCTTGCTCCCGTTGTCATCGAAGCCCTTCATTCGGGCGTTGACGATATGGCCGACGCCGCAAGCTTCAAGGGATACGGCCCCGAGCAGGGATATGATTTCATAAAGAATTCTCTCAAAGACTACTACGCCGAGAAGGGCGTTGAGCTCGACAAGGATGAGATTTTCATTTCGGACGGCGCCAAGAGCGACCTCGGAAACATTCTCGATATCTTTTCAAAAGACAATGTAGTGCTCGTTCCCGACCCCGTTTACCCTGTCTATGTCGATACAAACACGATGGACGGCAGAGAGATTGTTTATCTCAAGGCGGATGAGAGCAATTCATTCCTTCCCCTGCCCGACAAGAATATCAAGGCAGATTTAATCTATATCTGCTCGCCCAACAATCCCACGGGCGCCTGCTACAACAGAGAGCAGCTCACCGAGTGGGTCAGATACGCCAACGAAAACAACTCCGTGATTCTGTTTGACGCGGCCTATGAGTGCTTTGTCTCCGACGATTCCCTCCCCCGCAGCATTTATGAAATTGAGGGCGCGAAGACCTGCGCGATAGAATTCTGCTCATTCTCAAAGACCGCGGGCTTCACCGGCACGCGCTGCGGTTACACGGTTGTTCCCTTCGCTCTCGAAAGAGACGGTTATAAGCTCAATAAATTCTGGCTCAGAAGACAGACCACCAAATTCAACGGTGTCTGCTACATCGTCCAGAAGGGCGCCGCCTCCGTCTTCACGGATGAGGGCAAGGCTCAGATAAGCGAAAACATCAACTACTATAAAGAAAACGCGAAGATTATAACCGACACTCTCGACCGTCTCGGAATCTGGTACTGCGGCGGAAAGCATTCGCCCTATATCTGGTTCAGATGCCCCGGAAACATGGGCTCCTGGGAATTCTTTGACGCTCTGCTTGAGAAGGCAAACGTTGTCGGTACTCCCGGCGAGGGCTTCGGCGAAAACGGTAAGGGTTACTTCCGCCTTACTTCATTTTCGACAAAGGAAAACACAACGGAAGCAATGAGAAGATTCGAAAAAGCTTTCGGTAACAATGATTGACGCTGAAAAAGAAAACAAAATAATTTTCATCTGCTGGCTTGCGTACGCCGTCGCTTACGTGGGCCGGCTGAATTTCACTGCCTCGATAGTGGCGATAATCAGTGACCTTGGTATTGAGAAACCCGAGGCCGGGCTTGTCGGCTCGTTTTTCTTCTTTGCATACGGCGTAGGTCAGCTCGTGAACGGCGTTCTCTCAAAGAGGTACAACAGCAGAATAATGGTATTCTTCGCCCTTGTCACCTCCGCCGTTCTCAATATTCTTATGCCGTTCAGCGGGAATATTTCGGTGATGAAATATCTCTGGCTCGCTAACGGCGCCGTTCAGTCAATACTCTGGTGCACTCTTATAAAGACCATCTCCGAATATGTCAGCACCGCAAAAATGCCGACCGCCATTATGGTTATGAGCACTCCGAATACCTTCGGCACCTTCGCGGTTTACGGCCTCTCGGCGCTGTTTGTGAAATTCTTCAACTGGAAATACACGTTTTTTACGGCTGCGGCTCTGCTGCTGATGACCGCCTTTATCTGGTTCATTCTTTACGGAAACGACAAGCCCGCGATAGTCTTTGACAAATCCGATGAGACTAAAATATCGGGCAGAGCGAGCAAAACGGCATTTATCGCCGTTATGGCCACAATCGCCGCGGCGGGCATAGCAAACGGCTTCATAAAGGACGGCATCAACACCTGGGTACCGAGCCTGCTGTATGAAGAATTCAAGCTCTCGCAGTCATTCTCCATCCTGCTCACACTCCTGCTTCCGCTCGTGGCAACTCTCTCGGCGGGAGTGATTAAAAAGATTCACGATAAAATCGAATCACACAGCGTGATGAATCTTATTCTCTTTGCCGTGAGCGCCGTTATGTGCGCGGGCATTATAGTCATTCTCAGAATACACAGCATCGTCGTGATTATGGTGCTGTTTATGGCGGTCTCCGCGATAATGGCGATGATAAACAATGTTATAACAAGTATGTTTCCTCTTGACAGACGGGCTCTTATCAGCTCCGGCTTCGCGGCGGGTCTGCTGAATACCTTCTGCTATGTCGGGAGCACGATATCCACCTACTCCCTGGGCGTCGCGGCGCAAAAGGGCGGCTGGAATCTCGTCTTTATCATAATGGCCGGAGTCAGCGCGGCGGGTCTTGTTTTCTCCCTTGCGGGGAGTTTATTCGACCGCCGGGGAAAAGAGAAAACGGCAGCGTAACAACAACCGATTATTCACAAAGAAAGCGGGTGCGATATGAAAAACTCAATCAACCTCGGAAGGCACGCAATCAGGCAGAGCACATTCTTTTCAAAATACGACAAAAATGTTCCTGCCGAATTATTCGGAATCAGGAATGAAACTCCCGACCTTACGGATTTTCCGTATCCGCTCCCCTGCAAAAAAAGCGAATACACTCTCTGCGCCGAGGGCGACGGAGTAGTATGGTACGGCTCAAAGAAGGGGCTTACAAAGTACGACAGGAAGGCGGAATATGATTTTGACAGGATAATGTATTATTCCGCCGACAGAGACCTCCCCGACAACAACGTGACCGCAGTTTTGCCGGAAGGCAGAAACGCCTGGGTGCTCACCGATTCGGGAGTAACGTTTATCGAGGAGAAGCTCCTCTCCCCGACCGAAATCTGCAGGGCCCTGCTTGATGAGACTCTCAGATACGTTGACAGACACGGTATGATAAGCCAGAAGCGTCTGCGTCAGCCGAGAGTCCTTGAGAGCGCTTACTCGCACGGGCATTCGGATAATGACGGCGGATTCACGGCCTGCTTTGATATAGGCGAAATTTTCAGATACGCAACCCTTAAACGCGAGAAGGGCGAAGACCACCCCGAAACCGCTCAGGCCAAGAAGGTCGCGACAAGGGCTCTTGAGGCCTGCCTGCTTCTTATGCATATACACGGCAGGGGCGACGGCTTCGTCGCAAGAACCTATCTCACATCGGATGAGCCCGTACCCGATGACGGGCTTTTCTTCAGAAGGCAGGGCGATTACGCTGTCTGCCTTGAGACGACATATTCAAAGCAAATCGGCTGCGCGGGAGTCAGAATCCCCTGCACCGCCCCGATTCCCGAAAGGCTCCGTCATCTCTTCACCGACGAGGGATACACCGAAAACGACATAACATACAAGGCGGATACGAGCAGCGATGAGATAACCATACAGATGCTCAATCTTCTCTGCGCTCATTATCTGCTCACGGCCGATGACCCCGAGCTCGATTCCATAGTGCGCGAATCCTGCAAGGGAATTATGAATCACATTATAGACAACAAATTCGTTCTCGCGGATTATTCCGGTCAGAGCACTACCTGGGCAAAATGGACCGAGGATTATTTCAAGAGCGAGATGGGATATGTTGACGGGGCGCTGAATTCCGCAGAGCTGCTGTTTTATCTCAAGGCTACAATGGCAATCACCGGCGAGGAAGGCAAGTGGAAGGAAACCTACGATTATCTCGTCAACGAGAGAGGCTACGCCGATATGGCGCAGCAGCACTATGACCGCCTGATGCAGGCCTCCATTCTCTCGGGAATGGATCTGCCCGAGGATATAATGTTCGGCGATCACATGCTCGCCTGCTCCTCATTTGCGGGGCTCTGCCTGCTCGAGGAGGAGGAGCCCACGCTCACCAAATACAGAAACGGATTCAAGGCCTGGCGGACAACTCTCGACAGAGAGCATAACCCGGCTTACGATTTTATGTATCTGCTCGCCTGCCCTTCCGAAACCGTCGATACAGAAAGAATAAGGGAATGGTTTTACAGAAGCAATATCAGCCGCATAGCCAGCGGAGTCTCGCTGATAGGCAGGCATGATATTCCCGTCAAGACCTATATGGACGGATACAGACAGACAAGCACGCTCCTCCCGCCCGACGAGAGATTCATTTCAAAATATGACAGGGATCCTCTCGAATACAAAAACGAAGATTCCGGCGGACTGCTCTATGTTGAAAACTGCTATGTTTACACCTACGCATACTGGATAGGCAGATACTTCGGCTTCATTGAGGGGGAATAATAATGAAACAGAAAATACATCTCATAGGCAACGCCCATCTTGACCCCACCTGGCTCTGGCGCTGGCAGGAGGGATGCGGCGAGGTGCTTCAGACATTCCGCTCCGCGGCGGAAAGACTCCGCGAATATGACGATTTTGTTTTCACCTGCTCCTCCGCCTGCTATTATAAGTGGGTTGAGGAAATAGACCCCGGGCTTTTTGAAGAAATCACTCAGCTTGTAAAAGAGGGCAGATGGGTGCCCGTCAACGGCTGGTGGATTCAGCCGGACTGCAATATGCCCTGCGCCGAGAGCTTTGCGAGACAGGCTCTCTACAGCCAGCTCTACTATTATGAAAAATTCGGCAAAATCTGCCGCACGGGCTATAACGTTGATTCCTTCGGCCATAACGCAATGATGCCGCAGCTTCTCACAAGGGGCGGAATGCGTTGCTATGTGATGATGAGGCCGAATTGCAGGGAGAATCCTGATATCCCCGAAGACCTCTTCTGGTGGGATTCCGCCGACGGCTCAAGAGTTCTCACATACAGGATTCCGACAGGCTACGCCGAAAACGGCAAAAACGCCATTGACCGCGCGCGTGAGCTCCTCTCGCGTAAAGCGGAAGAAAACGGTCACGGAATGATGCTCTTTTACGGTGTGGGCAATCACGGAGGCGGCCCTACCAAGGGAGATATCGAATATATAAAATCGCTGATTGAAAGCGGCTGCGAGGAGCTCGAATTCTCTTCGCCCGACGAATATTTCAAAAACGTGTGCGCTCTTCCTCTCGATATTCCCTCGTGGGCGGACGAGCTTCAGCATCACGCGAGCGGCTGCTACTCCGCGACCTCGCTGATAAAGCAGCTCAACAGGAAGGCGGAGAACGCTCTCATAAACGCCGAAAAGTGGTCTGTGATTGCCTCGGCGCTCAAAGGCAAGGATGCTCCGCGCGAGGTTTTCAAGGATGCCTGGCTCAAGGTCTGCTACAATCAGTTTCACGATATTCTCTGCGGATGCTCAATCAGGGAGGCGTATGAGGACGCTTCTGAGCAGCTCGGTTATTCTTTAACCGTTGCCGCCGATAAAGAGAACGAAGCGCTTCAGGCGATTGCGTCAAAGATAGATACCTGGATAGACGGCGTGAGCGATTCAATCGGATTCAGCGAAAGACATCACTGCGAGAATCACAGATTCCCGAGAGCGGTCGCCGTCTTCAATCCCCTCTCCCGCCCGGTAAAGACCACCGTGCGCACCTATCATCCCTCCTGCGAGGTTACCGACAGCGACGGAAATCAGGTCTTATTCTCAAATGTTCGCTCATCGCGCTCAAACGATTCTCACCTCGATACGGTGTTTGAGGCCGAAATCCCCGCAATGGGCTACTCCGTCTATCACCTTCGTTTCAAGGATGACAATGAAATCACGATGCCCGGCTCCGACATTAACGCCGGCGATTTCTTTATGGAAAACTCCGCGATAAGGGTTGAATTCAGCCCCGCAACAGGAGGCATTAAATCCGTAAAATCAAAGCGCGACGGCAGGGAATATCTCGCGGGCGAGTCGTTTATACCCGAAGTGATTGACAACTCGGAGCCCGATACCTGGGCTCACAACATATTCAGGTTTGACCGAGTACTCGGCAAAATGAAAGCCGCGAGTGTTGAGACTGTTGAGAATTCAGGCGTAAGAGCCGTCATCAGAGTCCGCCACGAATACGGCAATTCATATCTTTCGCAGGATTATATTCTCGATGCTCACAGCGATTATATCCGCGTAAAAGTAAGGATTCTGTGGCAGGAGCCTCTGACGATGCTCAAAATGCCCGTCACGATTCCCGGGGATAATCCCGTCTCGACTTACGAAATACCCGGCGGATTTATCACAAGGCCCTGCAACGGCGAAGAGGAGCCGGCTCTCACCTGGGCGGATGTCAGCGCCTCGGGAGCGGGCGTCACCCTTTTCACCGATTCAAAATACAGCTTTGACTGCCCCGGCAACACTCTTCGTCTCACAATGCTGAGAAACTCAATATTCGCCGACCATTATTCCGACAGGCCCGCCGCGGACTTCGCCTACTGTGACGAAGGCCTTCAGAGATTTGAATACGGCATTTATCCTCACACGGGTGAGGCGCAGACTTCCGACGCGGGATTATACGCTTCGATGCTCAACAACAAGCCCGTCGCCATGCCGCTCGGATACCGCAAGGGCACCCTGCCCGGCAGGAAATCTTTTATCAGCATAGACAAGCCGAATATCGAGGCCGTCTCCTTCAAGAAATGCGAGGACGGCAGCGGCGACACGATTCTCAGGCTCAGGGAAACATCGGGCATACCCGTTAAAGCGGCGATTGTCTGCGACATAGTAAACGCGGGATTCTACGCCGATTTCAACAGGCAGGAGATAAAGACCTTCCGCATTGACAGCGAAGGTTATGTTTCCGAGACCGATTTCCTTGAAGGAATCGTTAGATAAGGAGAAAAGATATGCATAAGATATTTGAACTCCTTCACCTGGCCTTCAGGCAGGAGGATGCTATTTACAGAGTCGGCAGGATTCTGAATTCCCTCACGGGGAGCGGCTTCTCGGTCAAGAAGCTCATCGCCCTGTTTACCGCGTTCTTTGAAATGTTCGGCTGCATTATTTTTGACTCGCCCCTCACTCCGCTCGGGCAGGAGCTGAATCTCAACGGCTACAGGCTTGTTTTTGAGGATGACTTCAACGGGGATTCGCTCGACCTTGACAACTGGTTTTACAGGGGCTCGGGTCCAAGCCGTGCGGGATTCCACGGGCCCTCACAGGTTGAGGTGAAGGACGGCAATCTGATAATGACCGCCTCATATCTCGAAAACGGCGAATTCGGCCCCGGCTGGTACACGGGAAGCATCGCTCTTAAAAAGAGATACTGCAAAGGATACTTTGAGATATGATGCAAATGCAACGCGGGCACGGAATTCTGGAGCGCATTCTGGATTCAGGCGGACAGGCCCTATGACCACGAGGCCTCGCAAGGCGGAAAGAACGGCGCGGAAATCGATATTTTCGAATCCTGCAGCAACCCGAAAGACAAGAACGCAGTCAGCCACGCAATCCACTGCAACGGCTATGATGACGACGCCGAGCACATTGACTCGCGCATCCTCGGCAAATTCAAGGGCAACAATATCTATGACGAATACAACACCTACGGCCTTGAGTGGACCGACGACGAATATATCTTTTATATAAACGGTGTTGAATCGGCGAGGTCTTCGTTCGGAAGCGGAGTATCGGAGGTTGAGGAGACAATCCTTATAACTCTCGAGCTTCCGGAAGAGATAACACACGAAAAAGATTACACCTCTCAATTCACTGTGGATTACATTAAAATCCTGCAGAAGTGAGAGCACAAGACAGAAAAAATCCCGCAGGTTTATCCTGCGGGATTTATCATTATAATTTAAGTTAAACGCGATTATCAGCCGAGGCAGTCCGGGCAGGGAGTGAAGCCCTTCTCGAGCATCTTCTGATAGGAAACATCGCGGAATACTTCCATATTGTCGGAGCTGATTTCACTCACGTGATCGCAGCCGATGCGGTGGAAGTTATTGCTGCTCTTGCTGTAAACGAACGCGCTGTCGGAAACACCGCCGGAATTCTCTCTGGAAGCTCTGCCTGTGGTGGGCTCAACGGTGGTCCTGCCGGTGGTAGTCCTCTTCTCTGCCGAGGAAGCTGCCTTTGCCTCTGTTACGCTGTTGCCGTCTGCAATCTTGTCATAGGCATCGTTGCTGGTGTTGTAATATGCCTTGACTTTGAGATTGGTAGCGACATCGCCGAAACAAAGAGGAATATCTTCTGTTACCGAGGGGCAACCCTTTATTGAGATGGGTCTGAAATCCTTGGTCTTGAGAAGCTTATGCTGCTTGAGCATAAAGATTCTGGTTGCTTCGGGAACAAGTCTCTTTGAATACTGATAGCCGAGAAGGACACAGTAAACATACTTGAGAGTGCCGCCGGGCTTGAGGCAATCGGTCATGGCGTCAGCCTTCTTGAGAGGACCCCAGTAACCGGGATTCGTAACAAGGACGTTTTCCTTGATGGGTCTGTACATACAGAGACCTTTTGAACCCGACGAGGTAATCACAAGATTCTTGATATCCTTGCCTGTGGTGTTTGTGAATGTAACCGTAACGGTTACGAGACCGGTATATCCGCATTCCGTATCACTAGTCGAAACGCTGAAGGATACGGGGCATGCCTTCGCTTTGGCTACAGCCGAAATGCTGAAGATACCGACAGCCATTGTGAGCACTATGGCGATTGAAAGAACGCGCTTTAACATTATACCATCCTCCGTTAGTTTTTATGAGAGCAGAGCGTCGGCATACAGAGCTGTAATCTTTGCCTGCGCATCTGTCATATAGCGAATTTCGTCATCGGTCAGATTTTCGGAATTCTCATATTCGGCGGCTCTTGCGGTGTAGTCCGAATACTTCTCCGTCTGCTTGAGATAATCCTCACTGTCGGGATTATTCATAAGCGGCGCATAGGTTTCCATGAATTTTATGTAGCTGTCCCAGAAATCCTTGAATTCGGGTGAGATTCCTCCGCCCTCTATCTCGGATTCGGCTTCGTCGAGCTCCTCCGCATCGATATTCTCTTCGCTTTCGGGCTCGGCCAGCGCTATCTCTTCGGACTCGGTATCTGTCGCAGTCTCTGAATCCTCTTTATCTGCCGCTGTGGCCGATGATTCGGAATCAGACCTGACATCAAAATCCGACGGGTGGTTCTGAGTGATTCTCAGAAAGCCGAAAATAGCAACCAGCGCCAGTATTACGGCAGCCGCTATGATAATTGGTTTCTTCATAATCATTTGACCGATCTTGCAAATTATGCCTGAAAATAAAGATTCCACGGCACTGTAAACTGCATTATATCACCAAAATTCAAATTTGTCAAATATTATATTAATAATTTATTCAACAATTCACGGGAAGTGGTGAAAAAAATACCCCCGGCGGTTAAGCCGGGGATACTTGATTTAATTATTCGTCGATCTCGATAACAACGCCTGAACCAACGGTTCTGCCGCCTTCACGGATAGCGAAACGAAG
>CACZTQ010000267.1 GCA_902784155.1 Oscillospiraceae bacterium | reverse complement strand
TTTCGGCCTTATGCTCTCCGACGCGGGCTACGGCCTGCTTATGGCAATCGGATGCGGTATCGCGAAATTCGGCTTCAAGGTCAAAGGCAGGCTCAAAAAGACGGTCGATATGTATTTCTGGTGCGGCCTTTCAACGGTAGTGTGGGGCGTGCTATTCGGAAGCTTTTTCGGAGACATTATCCCGAGAATTTCATCGCAGTTTTTTGACAAGACTCTTGTAGTCCCGTGGGCGGCGGATACGCCCGGCTCAATCGCTCTCTGGTTTGAGCCCGTCAACGACCCGATGAAGCTTCTCTGCTACTCGTTCCTTTTCGGCATCATCCATCTGTTCTTCGGTCTCGGATGCGCCTTTGTCAAGATGTGGAAGCTCGGCAACAAAGTCGGCGCGATTTGCGACTGCGTGCCCGTGTTCCTTCTGATTCTCGGCATCGTGCCCATAGGCGCCGGAATACTTAACGTTACGGTGCCCCCGATGCTTGTCACGGTCGGCAAATATCTCGCGATTGCGGGAGCTGCCGGAGTCGTGCTCACAGCCGGCAGGGATTCAAAGAATATTGTCGGCAAACTCGGACTCGGTCTTTACGGCCTTTATAATGCCGCCTCGGGCTGGCTGAGCGATATCCTTTCATATTCGCGACTTCTCGCTCTCGGGCTTTGTACGGGCGTTATAGCAACGGTTGTCAATACGCTCGGCTGTATTCCCGGCAACAAGGCCGTCAAGGCGGTTATGCTTTTCTTCGTTTTCATATTCGGCCACACGGTCAATATGGCGATAAACCTTATAGGAACTTACGTTCACACCAACAGACTTCAGTATGTTGAGTTCTTTTCCAAATTTTATGAGGGCGGAGGAAGATCCTTCACCCCATTAAAGATAAACACCAAATATTATCAGGTCAAGGAGGACTAAATTATGTCATTCGGAATTATGTTAGCTATTTTAGGCGGAGTGCTTGCAGCGGCAGGCGGCGGAGCAGGTTCGGCAATCGGTGTCGGCAGAGTTGGCCGCGCTGCGGCGGGAGTTGTTACCGAGGATCCCTCAAAATTCGGTAAGGTTCTTATTCTTCAGATTCTTCCCGGTACCCAGGGCCTTTACGGCTTCCTTATCGCATTCCTTCTTTTAACACAGATAGGCGTCATGGGCGGTTCACCCATTCAGCTTACTGCCGCTCAGGGACTTATGTATTTCGCAGCCTGCCTTCCCATGGCAATCTGCGGTCTCGTTTCCGCTCTTCATCAGGCCAACGCCGCTGTAGCGGGCGTATCGATTGTTGCCAAGAGACCCGAAGAGAGCGGTAAGGCCATCATCTTCGCGGCTATGGTTGAAACCTACGCCGTTCTCGCGCTTCTTATCTCAATTCTTGCCATGTTCAATATCACCGCTAATATCAATGCGTGAGGCGCGATATGAGCGGAGTAGATAAGATTATAGAAAAAATCAACAGCGATTCCGAAAGCTTATGCAGCGCAGTGATTGCGGATTCCGAAAAGAAATGCGCAAAGATTGCGGCCGAAGCCGAAGAAAAAGGGAAAGCGATTTTCTCCGAGATTGAGAAAAAAGCCGTTTCCGAGGGTGAGAGCATCATATCGATGGCTCACTCCGCCGCGATGCAGGCCGAGAGGCAGACAATACTCAAAGCCAAGGTTGAGGCGGTTGCGGAGACTCTCGCGAAGCTCACGGAGACTCTCAGAGCTCTTCCCGCAGGCGAGTATTTCGACGCCGTTATAAAGCTCGCTTCAAAGAACTGCATGCCGGGCAGCTGCACCGCGTCGCTCAACGCGGCGGATCTCGCGAGAATGCCCTCGGATTTCCCCGCGAAGCTCACGCAGGCGCTCGGCGCATCGGGCGCGCAATGCACCCTTTCGGATAAGCCGTCGGATATCGGCAGCGGAGTTTTCCTTGACTACGGACATATAGGAATCGACTGTTCTTTTGAAGCGATTATTGAAGAAAACTCGGATTTATATAAAGAAAAAATCAGCAGAATTATTTTTTGACGGGCGGTGAAAGACCATGCGTGAAACCGAATACACCTACGCCGTTGCCAGAATAAGGGCAAATGAGCAGAGGATGCTTTCAAAGTCCGATCTCGATCTGCTGATTTCCGCCGACAGCTACGATGCCGCCCTGAGAATCCTCGGCGACAGGGGA
>CACZTQ010000266.1 GCA_902784155.1 Oscillospiraceae bacterium | reverse complement strand
GGAGTAATCGAAGTGTGTTACAGTCCGAAGGATTATATTATCCGCGCAATAAGCAGCGTTGATAACTATAACGGCGAGGGAGAATGCAATTATGCTCTCGCCAACTGCTGCCGCGCCCTCTGGCTCTACGGTCAGTATGCTTACGCATACTTCACGATGTAATAAAAGAAATCCGTCAGACTCTTGATAACGGACAGGACAAAAGGTCCGCAGGAAGTAATTCCTGCGGACCTTTTTATTATCGGTTCAATAATTACGCAATCGGATTGCCTGCGAGAGCGGAAAGGAACATCCCGATAATATAAAGAACACCGGATGCCCACCAGCTTGCGGGGTTAACCATTGTGATAAGCTGAGCAAAACCGACACCGGTCTGACCCATTTCGAGAATCTGTCTGAAAAGCTCTGTAAAATCCATATTATATTCTCCTCCGGAATTATTATTGAAACAGATTATAACGCAATAAAACTCCGATGTCAACCTGCGGCTTTATTCCTCAACCCATACGGGATTGGTGAATGCCCAGAAAAGCTCGTCCGCCGTAACGGGCGGGACCTCGGAGCGCGGGGCGAGATACTTTGTCTCAACCGCTCCGAAGAGTTTTTTGACGGGGCCCGAGAGGCGCACGTCAATCTCCGCGCGGACGAAACCGGGCTCGAGGACCGCAAATTCCGCTCTGTGGGATTTTTCATAGGACTTCGCTTTGTGGCTGTAAATAATCTTATCGTTATTGAAAACCCTGAGCTCAAAACCGGGCAAAAGCTTTGTCGCAACGCAGGTACCGTTAAGCCCGCCGGAAAGCCCGACAGTATCGCCGAGCCCCGCGCCGCCGACATTCAGCTCAATCATCGAGGTGCCCGGTCTGCACGTAATTACGCTCCTGCCCTCGCGAAGGGCGGAGAGTATCGCTTCGGGCGTATTGCTCTCGGCAAAGGTAATCGTAGCGGGCATCGCGAGCATATCGATTCCGGGAATCTGGTCGCGGTGAAAATCGGAGCCGCCGACAGCGGCAATCCGTCTGCCCTTCATCAGCTGAGCGACCCACCAGTTGAGATTTCTGACATTGTCGCTGTGCTGTATGGTATTCCACACCTCAACGCAGTCCGCGGGAAAACCGTCTATCGGAACCCGGAAGCCGCACTGCGAACAGAAGGGATGATTGAGGCAGACCGTCGCGCCCGCTTCCCTGCAGCGCTCCATCATCGCGGAATAAGCCGCCTCATCGGGGATATCATAGGGAGGCTCCGCAGGGACCTTGGCGCCCCAGATATTCACGTGGCCGGCCTGAACAGTAATCTCCTGCCCCTGAATCACGGTCAGCCCGTCGCTCGAATAGCTCTTTTCGATGCTGTTATAATTGTGGTCGGTGACTATAATCCAGTCAAGGGAATTCTTCTTTGCTTTGTCAATAAGCTCATACAGGCGCAGTGCGCCGTCGGAATTCGTCGTATGAAGATGAGTGTCTCCCCGATACCATTTACGCGGCACGGTTACTCCCCCTTTTATTAAGAATTTTTATCAGGAATCAAAGAAGCTGCGGCCGTCTTCGGTGACAAGCCTCTCGGACTTAGGATAAACGAAGATTGCGGGATTGTCCTTATTTGCGGCGAGATAATCCGCGTATCTGCGGGCGTACCATTTGGCCATTCCGAGGTTATGCATAAGATAATTCCCGCAGTTTACGGGCGAAGCGCCCGGCACCTCACTTGATTCCTCAACCGACCTGAAGGCGGCGAGAAGCAGGTCGTAGATTTCTTCCGGCTTTCTGTTACCCTTCAGGATAAGGTAAAACCCGGTCAGACAGCCCATCGGGCCCCAGTAGATAACCTCATCCTTCCAGTCGGGGTCGTTTCTGAGGTAGGTGGCGATGATATGCTCAAGCGAATGCATCGCCGCAACATCAACGGCGGGCTCATCGTTGGGCTTTGTCACCCTGATGTCGTAGGTTGTTACCGTCTTGTCTGCGAGCGTATCAACCCTGCTGGTGAATATACCCGGAATAATCGCGGTGTGGTCAACGGAAAAGCTGGGAATCATATCCATATCAAAAACTCCTTTATACTGCTGAAATCAAGGCCGTGAGCAAAGCGCGGAATCGCAAGCGGGGGCGCGTATTGCCCGGGCAATGAAATTATAACACAAAAGAAAAGAAATGTATATAATAAAATATCGGATTATCATACAGGAGAGAAACGGATAATCCGTCTTTAAACGGTATCGCCATTCTCCGCATTTCCGTTGAAAAAAACCGAATATTATGATAGAATCATAAAAAAACACATCTACTTCACGGACGCGGAGGCATAAGATGGATATACTTTATTTAATTCTCAAGACCGTACTGATTTATCTCACCCTGCTCGGTATCGGAAGCAGCGCTTTCGCGCCGATGAAGGGAGGCGGAGATTTCCCGGCATCCGGTCCGTCGGAGCCCGGGAATCCCTCGGAATATCTGCAGATTGACGCGGTTGACGAGGGCACGGACACCTTCAATCCCGGCGAAATTCACGGCGGCTACCGCTACGGCCCCTCGATGATTCTAAACCGTGACGGGAGCATCGATTTATGGAGCGCCGCAAACGGCCCGGGCGATGTCATCGACGTCGTCACCTACTGCCGTCTTTTTGAAGAAGGCAGGAAGCGCACAAAAGAGGTCGTCGCTCTGAGCCCCACTCCCGAGACGGAGGACGCGGACTGGACCTGCGACCCCGGCGTTATAAAATTCGGCGGCTACTATTATATCGGCTACACCTCAACTCTCGACAAGCGCGGCACGGACAACAGCGTCTATCTCGCGCGAAGCAGGAATCCCGACGGACCGTTTGAAAAATGGACGGGAAACGGCTGGGGAACGGCTCCCGTGGTCCCCTTAATCAAATTTGACGGCAACCCCGACTGCTTCGGAGCGGGCGAACCCTCCTTTGTTCTTATGGGCGACACTCTCTACATATATTATTCCTGGAATGACCCGGAAGCGACAACGAGAGTTGCGACGGCGGACGCGACCGATGAGAACTGGCCCGCA
This sequence comes from Oscillospiraceae bacterium, assembly GCA_902784155.1. Classification (GTDB taxonomy): domain Bacteria; phylum Bacillota; class Clostridia; order Oscillospirales; family Acutalibacteraceae; genus CAG-177. The sequence goes on along the minus strand of CACZTQ010000266.1, from coordinate 978 downwards.
AAGCTCGAATTTCACGGCAAGTGCCTGCCGCCTAAAAACGGGGGCGACTCAGCCGATGTCAAATACTCCGATGAATACGGCAGATTCCTCGCCGTATTTACCGAGAAGCGTTTTTCGGATGACAGCTATGTCTCCGTATGGGAATCCTTTGACGGCATAAACTTTCGCCAAAGCGGATTCGTAAAGACAAACACGGCAAAGAAGCTCCACAACTGCGGTATCTCGGGCAGAGCTGACGGCCATATCGGAAAAGGCGACCCGGTTTATCTCTCCTACGCCTACGGCTCCGACTGGGGAAACTGGCCGACAAGATTCCACAGAGTAACGCTCTCGCTCTCGCGCTCCCCCAAAACCGACGACACGGCTGAAAAGAATATCGATATGCCCGTAATCCGCCGCAAGGTCAGCGCAATCCCCGAGGTTACGATGATAAAGGCGGAAAAGCAGGTCTATCACGTCAAAGACAGCGAAAGTCTCCTCGTGATGGCAATGGATTCGGACGGCTTCACCTTCCCCGTTCTTTTCGGAGCTAAGTTTGACGGCTACGATGAGAGTATAATCAGAATCTCCGGCTACAGAATCTACGCCGTCGGCAAAGGCAGCACAAGGGTACACATCCGCTGGCACAACCTCGAAGGTAACTTCATTGTGTACGCGGAGTGACAGGCAGAAGAAAATAACAATCAACGAATCAGCTTATTCTTTTAACCGGAGGGACAATCACAAATGAGATGCCGTAACTCCCGAAGATTTCAAGCCCGCGGTCAGAATCGTCGCGTTTACCGATTCACATAACAGGAATGAGCGCGTGGCCGAAGCGGTTGACACTGCATACGAATTATTCGACAATGACAGCGGCTGCAAGGGCGTTGACGCTTTCTTCGGGCTCGGCGATTTCTCGAGCGTTGGCGGCGAAGGGGAGACTCCCCTCCCTCGCAAACATTGGTCGCCTTGCTCGCTTCCTTTAAGGATGATTTC
>CACZTQ010000265.1 GCA_902784155.1 Oscillospiraceae bacterium | reverse complement strand
TCTCTCAATCCACGCGATGCACGAGGATATTTTCAACGCAATGCACACTGTCTGAGGTGAACTATGCTTAACGCCAGAGATATACTTGAAACCATCACGATGATACAGGATGAGAATCTGGATGTCCGCACAATCACAATGGGCATCTCTCTTCTCGACTGCTGTCATTCGGATTCCGATGTCATGTGCCGCAAGGTCTATGACAAAATCACAAAATACGCCGAAAATCTTGTCGCGACGGGCGAGCAGATTGAGAAGGAGCTCGGAATACCGATTATCAACAAAAGAATCTCCGTCACTCCTGCCGCGATGATTCTCGCCTCGGCAGATGACAAGGATGCCGTAAAGCTCGCCAAAACTCTCGACAGCGCGGCGAAGACCTGCGGAGTGAACTTCCTCGGCGGCTTCTCCGCTCTTGTTCACAAAGGCTTCGGCCCAGGCGACAAGGAGCTGATTGAAGCCATCCCGGAGGCTCTCGCCTCAACGGATTATCTCTGCTCGAGCGTCAACATCGGCTCGACAAAGACAGGTATAAATATGGACGCCGTCGCCCTTATGGGCAAGGTGGTCAGAAAAACGGCGGAGCTCACGGCTGACAGAGGCTGCATAGGCCCCGCGAAGCTCGTCGTATTCTGCAACGCCCCCGAGGATAACCCCTTTATGGCAGGCGCTTTTCACGGCGCGGGCGAGCCCGACTGCGTGATAAATGTCGGCGTTTCGGGCCCCGGCGTTGTCAGGGCGGCTCTCGCTAAGGCAAGCGACACCATGGACCTCACGGCGGTCGCGGACCTTATCAAAAAAACCGCCTTCAAAATCACGAGAATGGGTCAGCTTGTCGCCGCCGAGGCGTCAAAGCGTCTGGGCGTGCCTTTCGGAATAGTTGACCTCTCTCTCGCTCCCACTCCCGCGGTGGGCGATTCCGTGGCTCATATTCTTGAGGAGATGGGCCTTGAGGTCTGCGGATGTCACGGGACAACAGCCGCTCTCGCGCTGCTCAATGACGCCGTCAAGAAGGGCGGAGTTATGGCCTCGTCTCACGTCGGCGGTCTCTCGGGCGCGTTTATACCCGTGACGGAAGACGCCGGTATGATTGACGCCGCGCGCTCCGGCGCTCTCACGATAACGAAGCTTGAGGCGATGACCGCGGTCTGCTCCGTCGGTCTCGATATGATAAATATTCCGGGCGATACCCCCGCCGACGTAATCTCGGCCATAATCGCGGACGAGGCGGCAATCGGAATGGTCAATTCCAAAACCACGGCCGTGAGGGTAATCCCCGCCATAGGCAAAAAAGTCGGCGAGGAGCTCGACTTCGGCGGCCTTCTCGGAGGCGGACCGGTAATGCCTCTCTCAACATATTCACCCTCAAAATTCATCGCCCGCGGAGGAAGAATCCCCGCCCCGATGCAGTCGCTCAAAAACTGAGATTACAGGTGATTATATGCCCAAAAAGGATAACCGCAACACCCGTATGAAAATAGTCAACGCCGCCTGGGAGCTGTTTTACAAATACGGCTACGAAAACACGACGGTCGAGGATATAGTTTTTGAATCTCACACTTCGAGGGGTTCCTTCTATCACTATTTCAAGGGCAAGGACGACCTGCTCAACACGCTCTCAAGCGTCTTTGACAGCAAGTATGAGGAGCTGAGCGCTTCCCTGGATTCAATAGACGGGGCGGTAAACAAGCTCCTGTTTCTCAACAGGGAGCTCTTCGCCTTTATTGAGAATTCAATATCCCTTGACCTGACCGCGCGGCTCTATTCCTCACAGCTTGTCTCAAACGGCGACAGGAGCCTGCTCGACCATAACCGCACCTACTATAAACTCCTGCGCAGGATAGCCATCGAGGGCAAGGAAAACGGCGAATTCAGCGACGATATAACGGCCGACGGGATTGTCAGGGCCTACGCCATGTGCGAGAGGGCGCTGATAAGCGACTGGTGCCTCTCAAACGGCGGTTACTCGCTCTCCGCGGAGAGCGAGCAGATGCTGCCGAGATTTCTCAGGGGATTCACAAAATAAACAGGACTTCGCAAAGAAAAAAATAAACAGACTTTACCAATCAAACGCCGGATATTTCGGCGTTTCTTTTAATTTTTAAAAAATAGGTTGACAATTTTAATTTTTACATATAATATAATTAAAATTATATAAGCGTGTCGGGGGCATCCGATGGAAACAATCACATCAAAAACCAACGATAAAATCAAATACGCTTCTCAGCTCGCCTCGGCGTCAAAAAGACGCGAGTGCGGGGAGTTTCTGCTCGAAGGAGCGAGGCTCTGCTCCGACGCGGCGGAGAGCGGTATCGGGATTGTCCGCGCGTTTTTTACCGGGGAGGCCCTCACAAAATACTCCGGATATACGGACAGAATCACGCAGGTCTGCGACGAATGCTATGAGATTTCATCCGCCGCGGCGGAAAAGCTCTCGGATACTGGAAACACGCAGGGTGTCTTCTGCGTGTGCAGAATCAGGGAGAATTCCGCATCGCCTCTTAAAGAGCGCGGAAGATATATAATGCTCGAGAATGTTCAGGACCCTTCAAACCTCGGCGCAATCTTCAGAACATCCGAGGCGCTCGGAATTGACGCCGTGATTATAAACGGCGGATGCGATATTTACAACTCCAAAGCTCTGCGCGCCGCGATGGGCTCCTCCCTGCGGATAGATTTAATCAGAGCGGACAACGCGGTTTCTTTTATTGAATCGGGCAAAAAAGACGGAGTCTGTTTTCTCGCCTGTGTTCCGTCGGAGACGGCTTGTGAGATTCCGGCGGCGGTATCCTCTCACGCGGGCGGCGCGCTGGTATGCGTGCTCGGCAATGAGGGCAGCGGGCTCTCGGACGCGGTCATATCCGCCTGCGACGAAAGAGTCACTATTCCCATGAAGGGCAGGGCCGAATCGCTGAATGTTTCTGCGGCCGCGGCAATAGCGGCCTGGGAGTTGATAAGATGAGCAAACCCGAATACTGGATCTGGCTCTCCGAGGTTCTCGGAGCCGGCGCGAGAAACGATGAGATTCTCGCCGCATACCCCGACCCGGAAGTGCTCTTCGGTCAGACGCGGATTGAGGCGGCCATGTCGGGCGTATTCACCAAAGCGCGTCTCGACCGCCTTGAATCGACCGGAATAGAGGGCGCCCTGACGGCTGTCGAATCCTGCCGTAAAAACGGCTGGAAAATCGTGACGCCCGACTGCGAAGACTATCCGGCGGATTTAAGAAGTCTTGTCGATATGCCTCTTGTGCTCTTTGTCAGAGGCGATATATCATTTCTTAACGATAAAATTTCAATCGGCGTTGTCGGCACAAGGCAGCCCACCTACGACAGCGTGGCGATAGCGAGGCAGCTCAGCTGCGATATGGCAAAATGCGGGGCTGTCATCGTCAGCGGAGGCGCTCTTGGCATTGACTCCGCCGCTCACGAAGGAGCTCTTGAGGGCGCAGGCAAAACGGTCTGTGTTCTCGGCTGCGGTCTGGGCACGAGATACCTTCCGCAAAACGAAGCGCTCCGCTCCCAAATCGCGGAGAGCGGCGCGGTCATATCGGAATATCTCCCCTTCGCTCCCGCAAGCGCAAGGACCTTCCCCGTAAGGAACAGAATCATATCGGGTCTGAGCAAGGGAGTGCTCGTTGTCGAGGCCGGAGAAAAAAGCGGCTCTCTCATAACCGCAAAATGCGCGCTCGACCAGGGCAGAGAGGTTTTCGCCGTACCCGGCAGCATTCTCACCTCGGCCTACACCGGAGCCAACCGTCTGATACGCGACGGGGCCCGGGCGGTCACCTGCGCTAAAGATATACTCGAGCCGTTTGATTTCGCCTTCCCGGGCAGGCTCGATTTATCGGGTAACTCAAACAGACTCCCCGAAGGCAAAAAACACAGGGGAGATAAAAAGATAAATTCACGCAAGCCCCTCACTCCGGATTTCGGAGAGGACTCGCGGGCAGTCTATGCGCTGCTCTCAAACGAGCCGCTTCACTCGGACGAAATATGCGCCTCAACAGGGCTCCCGCCCTCAAAGGTTATGGCGATACTCACCGAGCTCGAAATATGCGGATTCGCCGAGCAGACAGAAGGTAAAAATTATATTCTTTCATAGGAGACAGAATATGTCAAAGCTTATAATCGTGGAATCACCCGCAAAGGCAAAGACCATAAAGAAGTATCTCGGCAGCGGGTATGAAGTTGTCGCCTCAAAGGGTCACGTCAGGGATCTGCCCGACAGGACTCTGAGCGTTGACATCAAAAACAGATACGAGCCGAAGTATCAGATTATTCCCGAAAAGGAAACTCTCGTAAAGCAGCTCAGGGATAAGGCGGAAAAAAGCGAAGCCGTCTATCTCGCGACCGACCCGGACCGCGAGGGGGAAGGAATATCCTGGCATCTTGCGACCGTGCTCGGGCTTGATCTCAGCAAGCCCAACCGCGTCACATTCAACGAGATAACAAAATCGGGAATCAAGACGGGTATGGCGAATCCGCGCAAGGTCGATATGGACCTCGTCAACGCCCAGCAGGCAAGGCGAATTCTCGACCGCCTTGTCGGCTACACGCTCAGCCCGTTTGTATCTCAGAAAATCAAGCCCCGTCTGTCCGCAGGCAGAGTTCAGAGCGTCGCTCTGCGCCTGATAGTTGACAGAGAGGAGGAAATCAGCAGATTCATTCCCGAGGAATACTGGAGCATCGAGGCGAAGCTCGCGACAGGCTCAAAGAAGCAGTTCAAGGCCACCCTCGATTCAGACGAAAACGGCAAGGTCAGGCTGACAAACGAGAGCGAAGCCAAGACCTATGTCGCCCGCCTCGAGAATTCCGATTTTGAGGTGAAATCCGTAAAGAAGGGAACCAAAAAGCAGAAGTCGGCTCCCCCGTTTACCACCTCCACTCTTCAGCAGGAGGCCTCAAAGAAGCTGGGCTTCCAGGCGTCGAGGACGATGCGCGCCGCGCAGGAGCTCTATGAGGGCGTTGAAATCAGCGGTCAGGGCAGCACCGGTCTTATCACTTATATGAGAACCGACTCACTGCGCATTTCGGAAGAGGCGCGCGCCGCGGGCACGGAATTCATCAGACAGAATTTCGGCGATGAATATGTTCCCGAAAAACAGAATTACTATAAATCCGGCGCCAACGCGCAGGACGGCCACGAGGCTATCAGACCTTCGACCCCGTCGATAACTCCCGAGTCGATACAGAATGACCTGACCCCCGACCAGTATAAGCTCTACACGCTCATCTGGCGCAGATTCATCGCCTGCCTTATGGCTCCCTGTGTGATGAACACCGTCAAGGTCGATATCATATCGAGCAAAAAAGAGGAGCCGGGCAGATTCTGCCTTCTCACGGCTTCGGGCTCAACGGTCAGATTCGACGGCTTCACAAAGGTTTATGACCTTCCCGAGGAGGCGCTGACAAAGAACGCCCTCCCCGAGATAAAGCAGGATGAAGTCCTTAAACTCAAAGAAATCGTATCTGACCAGCATTTCACCCAGCCGCCGGCAAGATACACCGAAGCTTCGCTCATCAAGGAGCTTGAGGAAAACGGAGTCGGAAGGCCCTCGACCTACGCCTCCATCATTTCGACAATCACGGGCAAGGATTATGTCCAGCGCAAGCAGAAGCAGCTTGTGCCCACGGAGCTCGGCACGGCAGTCACCAATCTTCTCAAAGAGAGATTCCCCAAGATAGTGAATACCAAATTCACGGCTCAGATGGAGAGCAATCTCGATGAAGTCGGCAGCGGAAAGACCGACTATATCGCGATGCTCGACGAATTCTACCCCGAGCTCAAGAGCGAGGTAGAGAAGGCAAGGGCGGATATGAGAGGGCAGAGAATTCAGCTCTCCGACGAGATAACCGACGAGGTCTGTGAAATCTGCGGAAAGCCGATGACGGTCAGAAACGGAAGATACGGCAGATTCCTCGGCTGCTCGGGATACCCCGCATGCAAGAATATCAAACCCTTCGTCGCAGGGAAGGGGCTCTGCCCCAAATGCGGCGGGGACCTTATAGAGAAAAAATCCGCAAAAGGCCACACCTTCTACGGCTGCGCGAATTATCCTGAGTGCAAATTCGCCTGCTGGGACGCGCCCAACGGCGAGACCTGTCCCAAATGCGGCAAGGCGATGCTCGAGCCCAAAAACGGCAAGCCATACTGCAGCAATGAGGACTGCGAGAATCACAAGCATACCGTAAGAAAGAAATCTTATGGAAAAAAGAAGAGTTAAAGTCATAGGAGGAGGCTTCGCGGGCTGCGAGGCGGCCTGGCAGCTTGCGCGCAGGGGCATAGAGGTCGAGCTTTATGAAATGAAGCCGAAGGTCTATTCCCCCGCCCATTCGAGCGAGAATCTCTGCGAGCTCGTCTGCTCAAACTCCTTCAAGGCAATGCGCCTTGAGAGCGCGGCGGGTATGATGAAGGCAGAGATGAAAATGCTCGGCTCCCTCTGCGTTGATTGCGCGGAAAAGACGGCGGTGCCCGCGGGCGGCGCTCTCGCGGTTGACAGGGAGGCGTTTTCGCGCCTTGTCACCGAAAGAATATCGTCCGAGAAGCTCATCACCGTCATCAGGGAGGAAGTCCGCGAAATTCCCGGCGGCAACGTAATTATCGCCGCGGGTCCGCTCGCGGGCGAGGCGCTGAGCGCCGATATAAGCCGCCTGTGCGGAGGAGCTCTCAGCTTCTTTGACGCTGCGGCGCCCATTGTGACCGCCGACAGCATCGATTATGAAAAAACGTTTCTTCAGTCGCGATATGACAGGGGCGAGCCCGATGACTACATCAACTGCTCCCTGAGCAAAGAGGAATACGAAATATTCTATGACGCGCTCGTCAGTGCCGAGAGCGCGGAAAAGCACGAATTCGACAAAAGGAAGGACGTCTATGAAGGGTGTATGCCCATTGAGGTTATGGCCTCGCGCGGGCACGACACCATCAGATTCGGACCGATGAAGCCCGCAGGGCTCTCCGACCCGAAAACAGGACGCCGCCCCTGGGCGAATCTCCAGCTTCGCAAGGAGAATGTCGAGGGCACAATGTATAATCTTGTCGGATTCCAGACCAATCTCAAATTCGGCGAGCAAAAGAGAGTGTTTTCGCTCATCCCGGCTCTGCGCAACGCGGAGTATGTCAGATACGGAGTGATGCACAGAAACACCTTCATTGACTCCCCGCGCCTTCTGAGCAGCGATTTCTCTTTTAGAAAAAGAGAGGACCTGTTTTTCGCCGGGCAGATTACGGGAGTCGAGGGATATATGGAGAGCGCGATGTCCGGCATTCTCGCCGGCATCAACGCCGCCAACCGCCTTGACGGAGCCGGCGTATTCGTTCCCCCCGAAACAACAATCTGCGGCGCTCTCGCGAGATATGTCTCGGATGAGAGCATCAAAAACTTTCAGCCGATGGGAGCCGCGTTCGGGCTCCTGCCGCCGCTTGAAAACAGAATCAGAGACAAAAAGGAAAGGTATTCGGCGCTCTCAAAAAGAGGGCTCGGAGATCTTGATAAAATGCTTCATAATCAGCGCGCCGCCAACTGACGGCACAGCTTAAAGGTCATTACGGAGGTATGGTTATGGACCTTGCAAAAATAATGGATATTATATGCGAAGCGTTGGGATATGACGGCGATGACCTCGGCAGAAACACTCTGCTCGAGGAGATAATCAGCGATGAATATGAGATGAAGGAGCTGATGGAAAACCTCAGCACCGAGCTCGACACCGAGATAAGCGTTGAGCCCGGCGAGGACTGGACCCTCGGCGACCTGGCTCAGGCCATTTCCGAATTGCTCTGACAAGGAGAAGCAAATGGATAAACTCGAAACTCTGCAGGAAAATCTCGGCTACCGCTTTAAAGATATTTCCCTGCTTAAAACCGCGCTCACCCACTCGTCATACGCGAATGAAAAAAACACCGTATGCAACGAGAGGCTTGAATTTCTCGGCGACGCGGTGCTCGGATTCGTATCCGCAAATTTCTTTTACAATAATTACGATGTCGCCGAAGGCGAGCTGACAAAGCACAGGGCCGCAAGAGTCTGCGAAACGGCGCTCGCCCTCTTCGCTCAGGAGCTCGATATAGGCTCGGCTCTCTATCTCGGCAAGGGCGAGGAGCGTATGGACGGCAGGCACAAGCCGTCGATGCTCGCGGATGCCTTTGAGGCGGTGCTCGCGGCGGTATTCCTTGACGGCGGTCTTGAGAAGGCGAGCGAAATCGCCCTCAGATTTGTCGCAAGACACGATAAGCTCGACAACAGCGGAGACTATAAGACGGCCCTTCAGGAGGTAGTCCAGAGGAATCCCGAGGAGCACGTGGAATATGTGCTCACGGATGAGAGCGGTCCCGCTCACGACAGACACTTCACCGTTGAGGTCCATCTTAACAGCAACGTCATCGGCACGGGCGAGGGCAAGAGCAAAAAGGCCGCCGAGCAGATGGCCGCAAAAGAAGCTCTGAAGCTTATGGGAATAGTTAAATGAAACATATAAACGTTGCCCTCTTTGTCGTTCACAAGGGCTGCCCTCACACCTGCAGCTTCTGCAATCAGAGAAGCATAACGGGCTTTCAGAGGGAGCTCACGCCCGGAGATGTGCGCGCTGCCGCCGAGACGGCTCTCGCTTCGCTTGACGGCGAAACGGCGGCGGGCGGGGAAATCGCTTTCTTCGGCGGAAGCTTCACAATGATTGAGCGCGGATATATGATATCCCTGCTTGAGGCGGCGTATCCCTATGTCAAAGAAGGTCTTTTCAAAGGCATAAGGATTTCGACAAGGCCCGACGGGATAGACGAAGGCATCTGTTCACTGCTGAAGGAATACGGAGTCACGGCGATTGAGCTCGGCGCGCAGTCGCTTGACAACAGAGTGCTCGCTCTCAATGAGAGAGGGCATACGGCGGAGCAGGTTGAGGATGCCTGCAGGATGATTGCCTCTTACGGCTTCGAGACCGGGCTTCAGATGATGACGGGGCTTTACGGCTCGCGGGACGAAGACTCCGTTGAAACCGCGGAGAAAATAATCGCTCTCAGACCCGCGACGGTCAGGATTTACCCCACCGTTGTGCTTAAAGGGACAAAGCTCTTTGAGCTCATGCAGAGCGGGGAATATGAGCCCGCCGGGATAGATGAGACGGTTTCGCTGTGCGCGAAGCTTATCCCCATGTTTGAGAATGCGGGAATAAAGGTCATCAGAGTAGGGCTTCACTCCGGCGGAAGAGTTGACGGCGAGGCGGCGGGCGGAGCCTATCACCCGGCGCTGCGCGAGCTTTGTGAAGGCCGCATTTACCTTGACGCGGCGCTCAGAGAGCTCAGCGGCCTGCCCGGCGGCAGATACACTCTCGAAGTCGGCAAGGGCCACAGGTCAAAAATGACCGGTCAGAAAAAAATCAATCTCATAACACTCAGAGATAAAGGATATATCTGCGAAGTCGCGGAAAACGAAGGCATTGAAAAATACGAGGTCAGGGTAAGGTACTGAAATGATACTTAAATCAATTGAAATGCAGGGATTCAAATCATTCCCCGATAAAACCGTCTTCAGGCTCGGCAAGGGCATCACGGGAGTCGTGGGCCCCAACGGCTCGGGAAAGAGCAATATTTCCGACGCCGTGCGCTGGGTGCTCGGCGAGCAGTCAACGAAGGCCCTGCGCGGCTCGCGTATGGAAGACGTTATATTCGGCGGAACGGATAAGAGAAAAGCGCTCGGCTTCGCCGAGGTTACCCTTCATCTTGACAACAGCGACAGAAGCCTCGAAATGGATAAGGACGAGGTTTCCGTCACGAGGCGCTATTACCGCTCGGGCGAGAGCGAATACAAAATCAACGGCGAATCAAGCCGCCTTAAAGACGTTCACGAGCTCTTTATGGATACGGGTCTTGGCAAAAACGGCTACTCAATGGTCTCGCAGGGAAGAATCGCCGACCTCGTTTCGGCCAGATCTTCGCAGCGCAGAGACATGCTCGAGGAAGCGTCGGGCATTTCTCACTACAGATTCAGAAGAAAAGAAGCGAATGACAACCTCAGTAAAGCGGAAGAGCACCTGGTGCGCCTTCGCGACATTCTCGGGGAGCTTGAATCAAGACTTGGTCCGCTCAAAACCGCGAGCGAAAAAGCAATCAAATACATTGCTCTCAGCGATGAAAAGAAAACGCTCGAAATAGGTCTCTGGCTTCACACGATTGAAAAATCGGGCAAAGACCTCAGAGAGCAGGAAAACAAGCTCTCAATCGCGGCGGCTCACTATGACGATGTTGAGAGAAACCTCACGGATATCGAGGAGCAGATAGAGAGCGCCATTCAGAAGGGCCAGGATATAACCGTAGAAGTCGAGGCTCTCAACAGAGCAATCGCCGACGCTCAGGAGCAGGCGGCCGCCGTTGACGGCGATATCGCGGTCAGCCGCGCAAACGTTGAGCATAATCTGAGCACCATAGAGCGTCTGAAAGGCGATATGGGAGACGGGGCAAAAAGCGCCGCCGAGGCGGACGCGCAGATTGCCTCCGCTCAGAAAGAAATCGAAGAAAAGCAGGCTGCCATCGACGGGAAGAAGGATACTCTTGCCGCGGAGCTCAGCAAGCTGAATTCCCTTCTTGACCGCAACAACGAAAACAGCGAAAAGGTCAAGCAGATTACGGAACTCATCAGCGAAAAGGCGCTGAAGCTGAGCGACCTCAAGGTTGCCAAATCCTCGGCGCAGTCAACCGTTACCGAGCTTGAGACAAGAATCGCGTCAATAGATGAGATTCTCGAAACAAGAAGCGGAATCACAGATACCCTCGCCGCCGAAATCGGCAGGTTTGAAGAGACGCTCAAAAAGCTCCGCGATGAGGAAGCGGAAAACACCAACGCCCTCGATGGCTACAATCTCATAATCGAGACCAGGCAGGGCAAGGCGGATAAGCTTCACGCGGAGATTGATCAGCTCAATCTCGACATTTATCAGAAGAATGCCCGGATTAAAATGCTCGATGACCTCGAAAAGAATCTCGACGGTTATCAGGGCTCGGTCCAGAAGGTTATAAAAGAAGCGAAAAGAGGCGCCCTCAGAGGAATAAAGGGAACCGTCTCACAGCTTATCTCCACAAAGGGAGAATACGCCACGGCCATCGAGACGGCGCTCGGCACGGCGATTCAGAATATCGTTGTCACCGACGAAAACGCCGCCAAGAAGGCGATTGAATTTCTAAAGAACAACAGAGCGGGAAGAGCCACCTTCCTGCCGCTCACTTCGGTCAAGGCGAGAGAATTCACCGAGCGCGGGCTCGAAAACTGCGAGGGCTATGTCGATATGGCGTCCGCCCTTGTGGACTGCGACCCGGAATACTCTGGAATAATCGGCTCGCTCCTCGGCAGGACCGCTGTCATAGACAACATTGACAACGGTATCGCGATGGCAAAAAAATATTCATACAGATTCAGGATTGTCACTCTCGACGGTCAGATTCTCAACGCGGGCGGCTCGATGACGGGCGGCTCAAGAGGCTCGGGCACGGGATTCCTCAGCAGAATCAACGAGATTGAGGAGCTGAAGGAGGATGTGAGAATCCTCACGGAATCTCTGAACGACAAGCAGAATAAAGTCAGCGAGCTCGACGCCGTCATCGTCAACGCGAGGGCGGAGCTCGACGCGAGCGAGGCCGAGATAATCAAGATTCAGGAGAACATTATCAGGACCGAAAGCGAGCTGAAGGTTGTCGAAGACAGGCGCAACACCGCTCTGTCTCATATCAGCGACCTCAACGCCGAGAAGGAAAACTCCTCAAAGAGAATCACCGCCGCCCGTAAAGACGAAGAGAAAGCCGATTCGGGCATCGAAGCTCTGACAGCCGAAACCGAAGAGCTCAACAAAGAGCTTGACGAGCTCGACGAAAAGCGCGGGGCTCTCGAAGAGATGAGAGAGAAATCCTCCGAAATCCAGAATGCGCTGAATCTCGAGATAATGTCTCTGGGCAAAGAAATCGAAGCCTGCAACGCGGTGATTGAAGCCGCCGAGCTCAGCAAACAGACTCTCGCCGGAAGGACAGACAAGCTCGTTGAAGAGATTGAAGCCATCGGCAGGGCCAACGAAGAGATTGCCGAGAGCATAAAAGCCCTTGAAGACAAGGCGAAGGCGCTCCGCGAAGGCGCGGAAAACAAGCGCAGCGAAATCGAGAAGCTCATCGGCTCGAGAAACGACAATGACGCTCTGAGCACAAAGCTCCGCTCAAAGGAGCGCGAGCTCAGCGACGATAAAGAAAAGCTCACCGGAGAGCTCGCGAGACTCGAAGAGAGAAAGCTCTCTCTCGAAACCGCCCTTGAAACAACCAAGACGAAGCTCTATGACGAATACCAGCTCTCATTCTATGAGGCGCAGGAAATCGGCGAGATACCCGAAGACATAGGCAAGGCTCAGCGTACCCTCGCGGAAATAAAGGGCAAAATCCGCTCTCTCGGAACCGTCAACACCGGAGCGGTTGAGGAATACAAGGAGGTCAGCGAGAGATACGAGTATCTCAACGGACAGCTGACCGACGTCGAAAAATCCAAGAAAGAGCTCGAGAACCAGATTGCCGACCTCACGGAAAAGATGGCCGAAAAATTCCGCGAGCAGTACCGTCTTATCAACAACTGCTTCGGAGAGACCTTCCGCGAGCTTTTCAGCGGCGGCAAGGCGGAGCTCGTGCTCGAAGATCCTTCGGATGTTCTCGAATGCAACATCAATATCAAGGTCCAGCCACCGGGCAAAAATGTTCAGAATATCGACCTGCTCTCGGGCGGTGAAAAAGGTCTTGCGGCGATTGCCCTGTTATTCGCAATCCTCAAGATTAACCCCGCGCCCTTCTGCATATTCGACGAGGTTGAGGCCGCGCTCGACGATGTCAACGTTGCGCGCTACGCCAAATACGTAAGGAATATGACCGGCAGCACCCAGTTCATCCTCATCACCCACAGACGCGGCACAATGGAGGAGGCGGATGTCCTCTACGGAATCACGATGCAGGAGGAGGGCGTCTCCAAGATGCTCGAGCTCAAGAGCTATGAAATGGCGAGGAAACTCGGCCTTGATCAGTGATTGACATTTTATCTTAAATCCTGTATAATACATTACACATATTTCATAATCAACTTTGATTTCAATCAGGAAAGGCATTGAAATGGATATTCTCGAAGCTAAAAAACTCGTTATCGAAGCAGGCGAAAAGCTTGTTGAAACAGGCCTTATCGCAAGGACCTGGGGCAACGTCAGCTGCCGTGTTGACGAAAAGACATTTGTCATCACCCCGAGCGGAAAGCCCTATATCGGCCTCACTCCCGACGACATAGTCGAGGTCGCGATTGAGGACCTTGCCTGGAGCGGCGATGTCAAGCCCTCAAGCGAAAAGGGAATTCACGCCGAGGTCTATAAGATTTATCCCGAAGCGAATTTCGTTATTCATACCCATCAGAAGGTTGCCTCCGCAATCAGCGTGCTCAAAAGCGGAATCGACTCGCTCGCGGGCGAGGCTCAGAAGATAATAGGCGACAAGGTTCTTATGGGCGCATACGGTCTGCCCGGCACGGGCAAGCTCAGGAAGGGCGTAACAGCCGCTCTGAAGCTCAGCCCCTCAAAGGCGGTCATTATGGCTCACCACGGCGCTCTCTGCTACGGCAAGGATTTTGACGAGGCCTTCTCGGTTGCCGATTCTCTCGAAAAAGCCTGCGCGGAGTATATCCTCTCCGCCGCCGCGGCGAAATTCGGCCTCGCTGCCGAAACACTCGATGAGTTTGCAGCGAAGATAGTCGGCAAGCTCACAAAATCGGGCGGCGATGTCGATATAGACTTGTCGGAGCTCTATGACAGCTGCTGCGACAGAGATAACGGCAGAATAGTTTTGACCAACAAAGAAAACGGCGAAGAGATATTCATGGACCTTGCCTCGGGCAATGTCAACGGAGTAGTCTCCGACACGGCCAAGGCCCACAGAGCAATCTACTCCGCTCAGCCGTCATTCAACTATATTATTCATAACGCGGACAAAGAAACGGTTGCCGTTTCTCTGCTCGGCAAAACAATGAAGCCGCTGCTTGACGATTTCAGCCAGATCTGCGGCACAAAAATCAAGACAGCCAAATCCGCAGCAAAATGCGGTAAAAAGATAAAAGGCAAAAACGCAGTATTGCTCAAGGGTA
The DNA here is from genome assembly GCA_902784155.1 of Oscillospiraceae bacterium. Classification (GTDB taxonomy): domain Bacteria; phylum Bacillota; class Clostridia; order Oscillospirales; family Acutalibacteraceae; genus CAG-177. The sequence continues at coordinate 11,084 of CACZTQ010000265.1, read as the reverse complement.
AGGGCGCCCTGTGCTGCGGTAAGGTCAAGGGAGACGCCGAGGCCGTCGATATGATTATGAGCAAGAGCTCTCTCGCGCTGCTCACCTCAAAGGTGCTTGAAAGCGCCAAGCCCATCAACCCTGTTGAAGCTCTTCTTATGAGAGTTGTTTATCTCAAGAAGTACTCCAAACAGGCCGAGAAATGATATCTCCTTTCTTTTTTGTCCCCCGTTTTATACGAGAAAGTCCGGGTGCTCTCAGAGCACCCGGACTTTCTTTATTCTGTTATTCTATTTAACGGTTTTCTCCAGAAATTCAACGCTGTATCCGCAGAGCTCCTCCGCCCTGTCTTCAATCATCTGATGACCCGCGCCGTCAAGGGTGTATCTCACGGCCGAGGGGAAGGCTTCGTTCATCTCGGCCTTCTGCCCGTCATTGAGAATTATATCCTTCTCCGCCTGACAGAGCAGGACGGGGCATTTGATTTCCGATACGCCCGCGAGATCGGTCGGCCTGACGTTATACATCATTTCGCAAATTCCCGCCCCGAAGCCGTCATACTGCACAGGGTCCGTAACTCCCGCAAGGTCATAGCCGAGCGAAAACTCAAGGTTATTCGTGGCGGCGAATATAATCATCCTCACAAGAGGAGAAAGCTTCGTGCCGTATTTGAAAAAGAGATTCATCGTCTGCTTCATAAACTGCGATTTTATTATCCCCTCGGCAGCCGTGGGAAATTCGCTCTGAGCGCAGGGGCAATATAGCATAAGGGCCTTGAGATTCATCATCTCTGCGATGTTGACCGCAACTCCGCCGCCCATTGAATGCCCGGCGAGAATCCACTCGCCGTCATCCGCGATGCTCTTCATAAGCGAGATGATGAGCTCCTCCCTGTCCGTTACTGTCATTCCGGGATATTCTCTCGTTGAGTAGCCGAAATCGGGAAGGTCCGCCGCAACGCATTCATATCCCTCGGCGGTGAAGCCTTTTATCATATTTCTCCACGAATAGGTCGAGCACATAAAGCCGTGGAGCATCATTATTCTGCCTTTGAATTCACCCTGAGCCGGGAATACCCTGTAATGAATATCATAATCGCCCGAGGTGAAGTATTCGCTGTTTTCAAACGGCTTGTAATCCCTGCCCGCAAAGCCCGTCAGGGAAAAAATGCCGGCAAGAAGCGCGGCGCAGAGAATGACCGAAAGAATCCGTTTCATCAGTCCTTACCCGTCGAGCCGAAGCCGCCGGCTCCCCTTTCCGTTTCATCAAGCTCATCGCATACGGTTACGGGTATGAGCGATACCGGCATAATGACCATCTGGGCAATACGCTCGCCCGGAGTTATCGTATAGGGCTCCCTGAGCTGGTTGATGATTCCGACGCAGATTTCGCCCCTGTAATCGCTGTCAATGACGCCGACGCTGTTGAGCAGACCTATGCCGTGCTTGATTGCGAGGCCGCTCCTCGCGAATATAAAGGCGCCGAGCTCCGGAGAAGGCAGGGCAATGGCGATTCCCGTGGGGATGACCGCCTTTTCGCCGCCGGCGACGGTCAGAGGCTCATCGATGCAGGCGTATAAATCCATACCCGCCGAGCCCTCCGTAGCCCTGAAGGGAATCTTGGCGTTATCCCTGAGTTTTTTTATTTTAAGCTCCATATTCTCACCTCAGTTTCTTGATGATTTCCTGAGTCTTATCGACTATCTTCGCCGCGGCGGGCTTGATGACAAGCTCCATCTCGCCCATAAATTCCTCTTTATATGCGCCGAATTTTATCTTGAAGCGGTAGAGGCCGTCATCCTCGTCAAACCTTGTGACTCCCCTGAAATCATAGAGAGTGCAGCCGTGATTCACTGCGTCGCGTATCATCTCCCACTGGACGAGATAATTCGGCATCACATTTCTGTGAATATCTCTTGAAGCGCCGTAAAAATACCAGAATTTTTTGCCGTATTCAAGAGCGAGCGCTCCGGCAATCGCGGTTTTTTCGCCGCCCTCGGGGGTATAGTAAGCTATATAAAGGCGCGCCCTGTCGCCGAAGGTGTCGAGAATCTTTGCGAAGTATGCGGCGCTTCTGAGCTCGAAGCCATCGCGGCGGGTGGTCTCAACCATCATATCATAAAAGAGCTCCGCTTTTTCGCTGCCGTATTTTTCAATCTCAACATTGTTTTTGAGAGCTACCCTTACCTTGCGGCGGTGCCCCGAATCAAACGACGCGAAAACCTCGTCCTCGCTCTTGCCTGCAAGGTCAATGCGGATAACCCTCGCGCACTGAAAGCCCTTGAAGGCATCTGTCACGGGGTTTATTTTAAAGCCTGCGCGCCTGACGATTTCCCTGTAGCCGTCATCGTTTGTGTCGGCATCCTTGTCGATTTTGAGAGCGTAGGCGTTATACTTCCTGCCCTCTTCCTTCGCGGCCGCTATGAGAGCGTCAAAAACGGCGCTGTCGTGAAGGTCGCATACAGGTCCTCTCGGAGCGTAGAGCATATGATAGGGCAGCTTTGAGATTTTTCTCACAAGCACGGCCATCGTGCCGAGGATTTCTCCTGAATCGGAGCGGCATATAACGCCGAACCAGCCCCAGTCATCCTTGACTCTGCCCCAGAGGGAGCTCTGCATAAAATGGCCTCTCTCGTGAGAGGCGGCAAATTCGTCGAGCTCGCCCGCGTGGTCTATATCTGTTATTTCGGTTCTCATACAGTTTGTTTCCTTATAGTTATTGTCACACCGATATTATCATAACGGCAGATTTTTATCAACTGTTTTATGCTTTCCGCAGCCCCTTCAGGGCGGATTTCGCGGCGCCGACGGCGGCCTCCTCCTCATACTCCGTAAGCGACGGAGCCGAGCCGAAGTATTTCTCAATATAACGCCTTATCGCGGAATTCCTGCGCACTCCGTTGCCCGAGGCGATTACTGGCAGACCGGGCTTTCCCTTATACATCTCATAAAGCTCGCTGACAATCCCCTCCGAAACGGCGAGGGCAAAATCGCGCGGGGTAAAATTTTTCTCCGTGAGATTTGAGAAGCCTCCCGTCCGCTCCGGCTCGCTTCTTGTTCCGGAAAACCTGCAGTCCGCTTTAAGGCCGGTCTCTCCCTGCTCAATAAGAGCGTCAAGAAACGGATAGAAACTGTCTATATCCGCGCCCGCCGCGTTCGCCGCGGACCTGAAGAATTTTTCGAGGGCGGAGAATGCCCTGCCTCCGCAGAGAGAGCAGCCCGCCGCGAGGAATTTCACGCCGTCAAAGGGTCTTATTTCCGCGCCGCCGTCATTTCGGGCGGCCGCCTCTTTTGCCTCTTCCCTGCCGATAATATATGAAATCTGCGCTCCCGTCCCGACATTGATGAGAATGCACTCATCCGAGGGCACGGAGCCGGTAAAGCTCGCCTGATTGTCGCCGACGCAGACCGTCACGGGAATCCCGCCGCCGTAATACCCCGCGGTCTCAAACTCCGCCGTCACACCGGGGAGCAGAGGATTCTCGAGAGTGAATCTGTTCTCAAAAATATCGAAACAGCCGAGCGACGCGGCGTTTGTTATATGCATGAGAGGCTTCTCTCTGCCGCAGAGTCTCATGGCGATATAATCCCCTATGGTGCAGAGATGCTTTGCCCCTTCGGGCACAAGGCCGTTGACTCTGTTATAAAAATCCGTCGCGAGCCCGTAACCGGGATTCGCTCCGAGATAGCCGGCGTAGGTCATACCGTCTCTGTAAGGCAGAGCAGAACGCGTATCCTGCCAGGTATAAAGGGGCGAGAGAGCCTTTCCGTCTGCTCCTGTGTAGAGAATTCCGTGCATCTGACCGGAAAGACCGATTGCGTCAAAGCCGGGCATTTTCTCAATCAGCCCCGAAACCGTATCGAAAATCTTTTCGGGGTCCTGTATCTTTTCATAGTCCGCGCCGCTGTCGATAAACGAATCATTCGGCACGCAGGCCGTGCTTATCACGCGGTCCCGCCCGCTGTCATAAAGCGCAGCGCCTATGCCCGTTGTGCCCGTGTCAAGACCGAGAATAATCATATCATCACCTCAGCAGATTGCCGTTGAGCCCGGATCGAGGCGGGTTATTATATCCTGCTGAATCGCGGGCGAGAGATCGAGAAAGTTTACGAAAGTGCCGTGGATTCTCATTATATAGACTCCGCCCGGGGCGTATTTTTCCGGCTCGGCAAGCACCTTGCGCAGAATCTCCGCCGTAGTGACGTTGACATAGAGATAAAACGGGGAAACGCCCTGCTTCAGGGGATTGAAAAACAGAGGGTTTATAACCTTGTCCCTGAATTCAACGCCCTTCTCTTCGTAGGTTTCACCCTTGAAATACTTGGGGTCTATGCCGAGATGCGAGGCGTAGCCGCCGTTGAATTTTTCAAACGGGAGCTTCATATTCGAGAGCATTCTGAATCCGAGACCGTTCTCCGCGCTGCCGTAGAGAGGATCGACGCCGTAGCCGAGCATATCCCTCGACTTCCTGCCGTCGGGAGTCGCGCCCACCCAGTAGCCGTAAAGCAGGTGTGTGGAGGGCGATGAGAAATCCGCTCTGAAAGGATTGCCCAGATAGTTTTTCGCTCCCGTGACAATATCCGCGACCTTTGAGGCAATCCGGGCCGCCTCGAGGTCAACCTTCTCGATATTGTTGCCGAATTTATCGGCGGAGAGCAGGAATTCGCGGAGCTCCTCATATCCCTCAAAATCCGCCTTGAGCGCGGGAATGAGTTTGCCGGCGTCCTGAGGTCTCTCATCAAGAAGCCGGTCAATGGCGGCGAAGCTGTCCGCTATGACCGAGACGCCGTGAATGAGGCAGCCGCTGCCGTTATACTTTGTGCCCTGCGAATGCGTATCCCTGGTATCGACGCCGTTTTCGAGGCCTCCCATCAGGCACGAAAGGAAGGGCACTCTCTGCTCCGAAATTGCCTCGGATGCTCCGTTTGCGGCCTTCGCCATCTCCCGGACAACCGCTTCGGTATTCTTATAGAATTCTTCGCGGACATTTTTAAGCTCGCAGGGTTTCATATCGAGAAGCTTCTCGCCCGTAACCGTCGAGACTCCGCCCGTCAGCGTCATTTCGAGAATTTTGGGAAGATTGAGCCAGCTGTTTGTGGTGTTTCCGTTATCGCGCCCCATAATAAGAGGCTCCTGGCAGCCGGCTATCGAAATATCGGGCAGGTCCGCGTCGTCAACCCCGTTTGCCGAGAGGACGGCGAAGAGGGAATCGTCATTGAAATATGAAGGAGTCAGCCTGCCGGGAGAAAAGAGAAATCTGCCCGTTTCGGCGTAGAGCTTCTCCGGGGTATTCTTATGAAGCTTGAGCGAAAGAATGGGCTGCGGCAGATTCATATCATAATAGGCGTCAAGGAAGGCGTAGGTCGTCTCGTTTGTGAGGTCGTTTCCGTCAATATCCCTGCCGCTCAGAATTATATTCTGAGAGATTGCCCAGCTTCTGTCCGCGACATTGAAAAACACGAGAAAATGTCTGAGCAGGGCGGCGGTGTCTTCTCTCGAAAGCCCGTTTCTGTAGGGCTCAAAAATCCTGTCGGCGTTGCCGACGGAGAAGGCGAAGGGATTCGGAGTCTGCTCAAGGCACATTACCTGCCACATAATGATAAATGACTGAATAGCCTCGCAGAGATTCGCGGCCCCGTTAAGAGGCACTCTGCGCAGCGTCTTTTCCATATTCAGATAAATCTCTTTTGCCTTTCCGGAGGATTCATCCGCCTTCTCTGCGGCGAGGTCCGCGTATCTTCCCGCGAGAATCACGGCGCATTCAAGGGCGATGCGAAAAGCTTCATAGCCCGCTCCCTCTTTGCCTTCGATTGATTCGAGCATACCGGAAACGCCGTGTCTGAGGGCAAACCTCATATCGGGAATCAGGTGCCCCGTCACCTGCTCAAAAAAGAATATTACTTCCTTGGTGTAATTTTCATATTCGGAATATACCTTGCCGAGCTTTTTCGCGTACTTTGTTCCCGCGAACTCCGAGCGCACGGCGTCTATTCGCTCGCGGGTGAATTCCTCATCCGGCTCAATATCGTCAAACACGGCCGAGGGGTCGCAGTAGCCGCTGAATTCCTCCACTCTGAACGAGGGATTGATAAGCGCGTAGCTTCTCGCGAAAGCGTCGTCCTGAGTTCCGGCAAAAATGCTGTATCCGCTTATATCAACCGGAATTGTCTTCACGACATCGCGCAGGAGCTTCGCCTTTTTTATTTCTTCGTTTTCCCCTTCGTAATCCCGCTCTTTTGCGAGCTCCGTCTCCTTCGCGATGAACCAGCCGTCGAGGCGGTCCCCCGCCCTCTTTTCGCGGAAGAGGCTCTTTGCCATTTCGGTTATTTCTCTGCTGTCAAGGATATTCAGCATAACTCCGCCCCCTTATGTCTTAATGGTTTTAAGCCCGTTTTTTTCAAATTCTTCTTTGAATCTGCGCTCTGTCTCCGGAGTGATGAAGGCATCCTTCATCTCATACTCCGCGCCCCATTTTTCCCTGCCGTATTCGTGATAGGGCAAAAACTCAAAATCGGCGTGAGATGTGTCGTGGCGTTTAAGGAAATCAATAAATTCGCCCGGGTCGGTATTCACCCCGTTTATCAGCGGGATTCTGATATGAATCTCTCTTCCGCTGTCGAGAAAATAAGCTATATTCGAGAGGGTTTCCCTGTTTGAGCACCCCGTCATACGGCGGTGTCTGTCTTCATCGACAATCTTGAGGTCCGCGATGAGGAAGTCAACATATTCCGAAAGCTCCCGCAGGCGGGGCGAGGAGGCGTTTGTCTCTATGCAGACGGATATACCCTCTTCCCTCAGCCGCCTGAAAAGCGGCAGCAGCTCATCGGAATACAGGGTGCATTCCCCGCCCGTGAAGGTCACTCCGCCGCCGTCAAAGAACATCATCCTGCTGCGCATTATCTCGTCATAGACCTCGTCTGCTCCAGTCTCGCGCGAGGCCGGGTTATCAAGCGGAATCATATCGGCGTTTGAGCACCATCTGCAGGCGAAATTACACCCCTGCAGGTGATAGACAAGACGGTTGCCGGGACCGTCCTGCGAATAGTTGAATCCCTTTGCAAGAATCTTCATATCGGTTCTCTTTTTCCGTATGCATAATGCCGGTGCAAAATGCAGATATAATAATGTTTTATATAATATCATTTTAATACGGATTTGCCTTCAAGTCAATCGGACTTGAGTGTATTTTTCTCTTGACAAACCGGGATGTTTGCGGTATAATTCACGCAATAGTTTTAAATGCAGTGATGATATTAAGTGAGTTGAGCTCTTCCCTCAGAGAATTGCCGGTCGGTGCAAGGCAACGGGAATCTCGATGAGCTGTCTCGTATCGGAGCAGGGCTTCTGAATACATAGGAGGCCACGGGTGATCCCGTTACAGGTCGGGGGCTTGTCAGAGTCTCGCAGAGAGGCCGGTTTCCGGCAATACGGGTGGTACCGTGGTTATATTTATAATCATCCCGCAGAGCAGAGCGCTCTGCGGGTTTATTTTTTAAAATGAATGTATTTATATACGGAGGAACTTAAAATGAGAAAAATCTATGTTGCGGATTACACTCTTGCGCAGCTTGCGAAGGAAAGGAAAAACCCTCTTCTTTTCAGAGAAAAGATAGCCATCGCTTCGGCGGTTGACTCTATGGGCGCGGATACAATCGAGCTCGCTCCCGTTTCGAATTTCAAAGAGGATAAGATTATCTGCAAGACAATCTCCGCCGCTGTCAAAAACGCCGCTCTCGCAATCCCCGCAGGCTCAACCGCGGAGGATATCGACAAGGCGTGGGAGTGCGTGTGCTTCGCCGCGAAGCCCGTCCTTCAGATAGTGCTGCCGCTGAGCACCGTGACAATGGAATACACCTATCACCTCAAAGCGCCTAAGATGATGGCTCTTGTTGAGGAGCTGATAAAACACGCAAAAGAAAAATGCGACAATGTCGAGTTTGTCGTGCTTGACGCCACAAGGGCTGAAGAAGACGTCCTCGAGCAGACTCTCAAAAAGGCGGAGGCTCTCGGAGTGAGCGCGGTCACGCTCTGCGACGACGCGGGAAATCTCTTCCCCGCCGACTTCGCGGGCTTCGTCCGTAAGGTCAAGGGCTATCTCGGAATCCCCGTCTATGTCAGGGTTTCGGGCGCGCTCTTTATGGAAACGGCCACCGCGTTTGAGTGCCTCATCGCGGGGGCGGACGGCGTCAAAGCCGTTGTCGAGGGGCACACTCAGCTCAAGCTCAACAAAATAGCGGCCGTCCTCGCCGCGAAGGGCGAGAGCTGCGGTATCTGCACCGACCTTGACGAGAAGAGAATTCACTCCGATGTCAAAACGCTCACCGAAAAAGTGAACAGCACCGAGATTGAGGATAACGGCGCTGAGAGCAAGAGCGGCGTTGACATTTATCTGAGCGGCGATTCAACGCTCGAAATGATTTCGGCGAGCGCCGAGAAGCTCGGCTACACCCTCACCGAGGAGGATGCCGGGAATGTGCTCAGAGGTCTCAGAAGAGTCTGCGAAAAGAAGAGCGGAATAGGCTCAACCGAGTTTGAGGCGCTCATCGCCTCCTACGCGATGCAGGCCCCCTCCACATATCACCTCAAATACTACACCGCGACAAGCAGCAACCTCACATCCGCTATGGCAAACGTTGTCATAACAAAGGATACGGATATTGAAATCTCGGGCACCGGTATCGGCGACGGCCCCATCGACGCCGCCTTCGGCGCAATCGAGCAGGGAATCGGCCATCACTACGAGCTTGACGATTTCAAGATTCAGACCGTGACTCAGGGCAAGGAGTCTCTCGGCTCCGCGCTTATCAAGCTGCGCCACAACGGAAAAATCTATTCCGGAAACGGAATCTCCACCGATATAGTCGGCTCGTGCATAAGGGCCTATATCAACGCTCTTAACAAGATAGTTTATGATGAGGACTGAGAGGAAATCTGAATGAAAATCGGTTTTTCAACAAGAAATGCGGAGTTCAAATCCTTCACGGAAACCTGCAACACGGCCCACGACTACGGATACGCGGGCTTTGAGATATTCGACGCAAAGGCGGAAAAGAAGCACCATTACGACAGCGTGCTCAGAGACGGCTCGGCGGACGCGAAGCGCAAGCTGCGCAACAGAGGGCTTGCGGTATCGGCGGTCGTCTATCCCTTCCCCGTTGAGAGCGAGGAGGCTGACCCCGCCATTATCAAGCAGTATGTTGACTGGGCGTTTGACGCGGGCATAGAGCTTGTCATCGTCTCGCTCGAGAAAGAGCCCGATTACGAGCTGCTCAGGAAGAAGCTCACCCCCGCCATCGAGAGAGCGGAGAAGACGGATGTCAAAATCCTTTTTGAAACCTCGGGCCCGCTCGCGGATTCGGCAAAGGTGCTTGAGATAATCAATGAATTCGCCGCCGTACCTCTCGGAGCCTCCTGGAATATAAGGGAAACCTATTTCAGAGCGGGCGAGAGCGCCGAAAAGACGATTGAAACTCTCGGCGCGCATATCTGCTATGTGCGTATAGGCGATAAGGACGGGGATGTAAACTGCCTCATCGGAGAGGGCACCCTGCCCGTGAACGAATTCATCAATGCGATTCATTCGCTCAACTATGACGGATTTGTCTGCGCGGACTGGAATGACGAAATCACGGACCCCGATATAGTCCTGACTCATTTCGCGAGCTACATGGCCGAAATCGGAGGCCCCGCAAAAGAGAACGCCGGCCTTTACTACAACAGGGCTCACACCGGCGCCTTTCCCTGGAAGAAATACGATATGATCGACAAGACCTTCTCACAGGTGCTTGACACGATGTGCGAGACCTTCCCCGATCAGCTCGCTTTCAAATACACAACCCTTGACTATACAAGAACCTACGTGCAGTTCCGCAAGGATGTCGATGACCTCGCGGCGGCTCTGATTTCTCTCGGAGTTAAGCCCGGCCATCACGTCGCGATATGGGCGACAAACGTTCCCGCGTGGTATCTGACCTTCTGGGCGACCACAAAAATCGGCGCTGTGCTCGTCACGGTAAACACGGCCTACAAAATCAACGAGATTGAGTATCTGCTCAGGCAGTCCGACACTCACACGCTCGTTATGATAGAATCCTGCAAGGATTCAAACTATAAAGAAATAATCGAGGAGCTCTGCCCCGAGCTTGCCGGTCTCACCCCGGGCACTCCGCTTTATTCAAAGCATCTGCCCTTCCTGAGAAACGTCATCACGGTTGGATTCAGAATGAAGGGATGCCTCACCTGGGAAGAGACCTTCGCGAGAGCCTCGATGGTTCCTCACGAAGAGGTACTGCGCAGGGCGTCAATGGTAAAGCCCGACGACGTGTGCAATATGCAGTACACCTCCGGCACGACGGGATTCCCCAAGGGCGTTATGCTCACTCACAGAAACGTTGTCAACGACGGCAAGATAATCGGCGACAGAATGGATCTTTCCACCGCGGACCGTATGATGATTCAGGTGCCGATGTTCCACTGCTTCGGAATGACGCTCTCGATGACCTCGATGATGACTCACGGCGGAACGCTCTGCCCGATGCCTTATTATTCGCCCAAATCCTCGCTCGCCTGCGTGAACGATGAAAAAATCACCTGCTTCAACGGCGTGCCGACGATGTTTATAGCTATGTTCAACCACGAGGACTTCGCCAAAACCGATTTCTCTCATATGAGAACGGGCATCATGGCCGGCTCAAACTGCCCTCCCGACCTTATGAGGAGAGCGGCGCGCGAGATGAATATGTATGAGATTATCTCCGTTTACGGAATGACGGAATCCGCACCCGGCAGCACCATGGGCGAGGTCAACGAGGACGAGGATCACAGAGTCGAAACCGTCGGCTCCGCCTTCCCTGGAGTCGAGTGTAAAATCATTGACCCCGAAACCGGAGAGGATCTGCCCGACGGCGAAAACGGCGAATTCGTCGCCAGAGGCTTCAACGTCATGAAGGGCTATTACAAAATGCCCCGCGCCACCGCGGAGACAATCGACAAGGACGGCTGGCTTCACAGCGGCGATATCTGCTGCAGGACTCCCGACGGCTACTATAAGGTCACGGGAAGACTCAAGGATATGATAATCCGCGGAGGCGAAAACCTTTATCCGC
>CACZTQ010000264.1 GCA_902784155.1 Oscillospiraceae bacterium | reverse complement strand
TCTGGGCAATATGCTCGGCTTCGAGTTTCTCAAGAATTTTGACTATCCCTATATTTCAAAGAGCATAACGGAATTCTGGAGGCGCTGGCATATTTCGCTGGGCACCTGGTTCAAGGAATATGTCTATATTCCTCTCGGCGGAAACAGAAAAGGCGCGGGCAGGCAGATTATCAACATCCTGATTGTCTGGATGCTCACGGGCTTCTGGCACGGCGCGAGCTGGAACTTCCTGCTGTGGGGGCTTTATTTCGGTATAATTCTCATAATCGAAAAGCTCTTCCTTCTTAAAATCCTCGATAAGCTCCCCTCTTTCATTTCGCATATTTACGCGGTTCTTATTATAGTATTCGGCTGGGTGATATTCTATTATTCGGATGATGTCGGCGGCTTTAAGGCCCTTGCGGAATTCGTTCCGACGCTCTTCTCCGGAGGGCTGATTTCCGATGACGCTCTGCATATCGTAATCTCATATCTACCCTGCGTGATTACGGGCATCATCGCCTCAACCCCGCTGATAAGAAAAATATATGACAGGCTCAGGGCAAAATCCCGCAGATTCATTATCGCGGAGGCCGCGGCGGTTATCATACTGCTGATAATATGCACGGCGAGCCTTGTAAACAACGCCTATAACCCGTTTATCTATTTTAAATTCTGACAATGAAAACAAAGACAGCTTCAAAAATTCTGATAATAATTTTCACGGCATTCATCGCGGTAATGGGGATGCTCTATATTTTCATGCCCAAAACAGATTTTTCCGAAACGGAAAAACGCTATCTCGCGAAGTCGCCGAAGCTCACCTTCTCATCGCTTAAAGACGGCAGCTACTCAAAGGATTTTGAGACATTCCTCGCGGACCAGACTCCGATGCGCACATTCTTTGTCAGCGTAAACGCCTACTTTGAGCTTCTCAAGGGAAACAACGGCTCCAACGGAGTGTATCTCGGCAAAGACGGCTACCTTATCGAAAAGCCGTTTGAGAGAGAAAACCGCCTTGACATAAATCTCGGCAGGATTCTCGAATTTGCCGAAGGCGTTGATATTCCCGTTTCTCTCGTCGCAGTACCGTCAAAGGGGAAAATCTGCGGCTCAAAGCTGCCCCGTAACGCGATGGAATACCGTGACAGGGAGTATCTGAACACAGTCAGGGAAACAGCCGGCGAAAAGATTAAGTTTATCGATATCGATTCATATTTCTTCGACACCCCCGAAGCAGAAGGATATTTTTACAAAACCGACCATCACTGGACAAGCGCCGGAGCCTACGCCGCATATACCGTTATATGCCGTGAATATGGCTTTGAGCCTGTGCCGAAATCGGCTTATAATATAGAAAAAATAAACGGCTTTTACGGCACATCCTACGCAAAATCCTGCTACACCCTCTCGAAGCCCGACACGGTTGAATTATGGATAAACAAAAAGACGCTCGGCAGGGCGGATGTGACAATCACGGAAGGCAAAAAAGAAACAAAGGCGGATAATATGTTCTTCAGAGAGCATCTTGACGAGAGCGACAAGTATCTGACATTCCTTGACGGAAACCACAGCCTTGTCACAATCAAAACGGGAAACCCCGGCGGGAAGCTCCTTCTCATAAAGGACTCCTTCGCCCACTGCGCGGCTCCGTTTTTAGCGGAAAACTTCAGCGAATTATATATGATTGACCTGAGATATTTCAAAGAATCCCCGAAGACTCTGATTGCGAAAAAGGGAATAACGGATGTTTTATTCCTTTACGGTATCGAGAATCTCTGCACCACAAAAGATATTATTTTTGAGTGATATGAAAATTACGGAAAACATCGGCCTTATTGAATACACAAAGCGGCAGGAAATCCTTAATTCGCTCACCCACGCCGCCGGCGCCGTATTTGCGGTGACCGGCCTTGTTCTTTGTCTTATAAGGGTTTCCGGGAAGGGACCCGTTGCCGTACTTTCGGCCGTGCTCTACTGCTGCTCGTTTATAGCTGTCTATACGGCTTCCGCTCTTTATCACGGCCTGCCCGACGGGAACGCGAAGCGGCTGCTCCGCCTTATCGATCACATTTCGATACCCGTCCTGCTCGCGGGCACGACAACCCCCTGCGCGCTGATTACCCTTTACAGAGTCAGCCACATTCACGGCATCGCGGTTTTTGCGGCGGGCTGGTTCTGCGCCGTATTCGGCGCGGTGGCGAAGCTGTTTTTCTTTAACAGCGAAAAAATGAAAGCGGCCTGTATCGCCGTTTATTTTATCTGCGGCTCGGCGATGCTGCTCAGCGCTCTGCCCCGTCTCGGGAGCATAAACAAAACCGGCTTTTTGCTTCTGTGCGCCGGATGCCTTCTCTACACAGCGGGAGCGGTATTCTGCAGGCTCGGAATAAAACAGCCGTGGTTTCACGCCGTCTTTCACGTCTTTGTGCTCGCGGGAAGCATGATGCATTTTTACGTCATTTATAATTTTATATTCTCATTTTAATTCCGGATTTCAAAGGAGAGTGAACCCCGTGAAAAAGAGAATTCTGAACTATGTAAAGTCAATCGATGCTCTTCTCGAAGGAGGAGTGCCCGGCGGCAGCTGGGATGAAGAAATAAAAAAACACCTTGTGCAGATAGGATTCTTTCAGCACGAGAGGCTTATACATCTGCTTGTGACTCTCACCTTCGCGATTCTGACTGTCGCGGCGATGCTTGTGACGGTAATCTCGGCTTATCTGCCGCTCGCCGCCGTCTTTGCCTTGCTGCTCATCCTGCTTGTGCCTTATATCAAGCATTATTACCTTCTCGAAAACAAGACGCAGTATATGTATGAGCAGTATGACAGGATGCTCGAGCTCGCAAAAGCGGAAAAAGAGAATAATAAACAGTAACCGGATAACGGTTTATGACGGGGAAAGATTATGCAGAGAATCATTGCTTTTATTCTCGCTTTCATATCCTGCGCAGGGGTGATATTCAATTTTTACACCCCGGGGAAAGAGAGCGGATTCACAGCTGATTACGCTTTAAAGGAAAGAAATATGGAAAAATACAGAGGGATTCATTCTTATGTAGCGGACTGCGGCGGAGTCCCGACTCTGTTTGTTGACGGGGAACCGTTTCCGGCCGCGGCTTATATGACCTACTTTGAGGAATTCGCCGATTACCCGCAGTTTGCAGATGCCGGCTACAATCTGTTTTCCGTGCCGGTGCTTTTCGCGGGCAGATGGATTAACGCCAACGACTCCTGCAGACCTTTTCACGGCGGAATCTTTGACAAAGAGAGCGCTCCGGATTTTTCATCCCTTGACAATTCAGTAAGCAAGATACTCGAAGAGTGCCCCGGCGCCCTCATATTCCCGCGCGTGAATGTCTCGATGCCCGTGTGGTGGACGGACAAATACCCCGGCGAAACTGACGGCACGGGTAAAAGAGAATCTCTCTATTCGCAAAAATTCCGCGAAACAGCGTCGGAAATGCTTCGCGAGGTCATCGGCCATATAAACTCGAGCGATTACGCCTCCCATATTTTCGGCTATCAGCTCGCGGGCGGAAACACCGAGGAATGGTTTCATTTTGATATGAACGCGGGGCTCAGCAAAAGCGCGGAAAAGCCATTTGATGAATTTCTGAAGAAATATTACCCTGACAGCGGATATTCCGGCCTGCCGGACCTCTCTGCGCTCGGTGAAAAAGGGCCGTATCACAGAGACGGGCACCTTGCGGCATTCCTCGATTTCGCAAGCAAAGCCGTTGCGGACGATATATGTTACCTCTGCTCCGTCGCGAAAGAGGAAACAGGCGGAAACGTGGTCGTGGGCACCTTTTACGGCTATTCGCTTGAGGTGAATTCGCCTCTTTACGGCACTCACGCCCTGAGCGTACTTCTCAAAAACAAAAACGTCGATTTCATCTGCTCGCCGAATTCATATATCGGTGTCAGGGATATTGACATTGACTGGACGGAAATGTACCCGGCGGATTCCGTGAGGCTTCACGGCAAGCTCTGCCTTCAGGAATGCGACATAAGGACTCACCTTACAAAGCTTCTTTCGGAATGCGCGCCCGGCTACGCCGATAAGGATTCATACAACGCCCCCGTGTGGCAGCCCCTTGAGAGCGAAGAGATGACATTCGCCGCAATACGGAAATCCTTCTGCCGTCAGCTGACAAAAGGCAACGGATTCTGGTGGTTTGATATGTGGGGCGGCTGGTATGACAGCCCCGGGATTCTCTCGGAAATGAAAAAAATGCGCGTAATCTTCGTCTCTTCTCTTAACGGCAAAAGCAGAGGGAGCAAAGCGGAGATTGCGGTATTCGTTGACGAGAGCGCCTATAAATATATGACGGACTGCGGTCTGCGCGCCGCCG
>CACZTQ010000263.1 GCA_902784155.1 Oscillospiraceae bacterium | reverse complement strand
GACTCAAGGATATGATAATCCGCGGAGGCGAAAACCTTTATCCGCGCGAAATAGAGGAATTCTATCTCACCCACGAAAAGGTGAAGGATGTTCAGGTCGTCGGCGTGCCCGATGAGAGATACGGCGAGGAGGCCTGCGCGTGGATAGTTCTTCACGACGGCGCGGAATCGAGCGCTGAGGAAATGCAGGAATACGGCGTTTCTCATATCGCGCGCCATAAGGTCCCGAAATACTTCCTGTTTGTCAAAGCTCTGCCGATGAACGCGGCGGGCAAGATTCTCAAATACAAAATGCGCGAGGAATCCATAGAGTTATTAGGTCTCAAAAAATAAAACGGGAGCGATAAGATGTCAGCTGAAATTACCGGATGCGGCAATAAACCGCTGAAAATTCAATTCATCACGGATGTCCATTACTATTCGCGTAAAAACGGCGTCGGCGGCAAGGCCTACGAAAAAGAGGAGGCCAAGAGCCAGCAGGTCATTAAAGACAGCGACGTCGTAATCAAAAGGGGCTTTGAAATGCTGTGCGAAGACACGAGCACGGATATAGTCCTGCTCGCCGGCGACACAACAAGAAACGGCGAATACACCTCTCACGAGGGCATCATCGAGCTGCTCTATGAAATGAAAAAGAGGGGCAAGAGGGTCTATGCCATCACGGCCACCCACGATTACAGGGAAAACGGCTGCGGAGTCGGCTTTGACGGCGACGAAAAAATCGACGTGCCCGCCGTAAAGGACAGGCACGAGCTGTGGAAGATGTATTATGATTTCGGCCCCTCCGAGGCAATCTCATATCACGAGGAGTCGATGTGCTATGTCGTACAGCTCGCTCCCGGCTACAGGCTTTTTGCCCTCAACGACGACTCAAACTGCAAGGGTGAAAACGGCGGCGGCTCGGGCTACTCGGATTCCTGCATGAAGTGGATTGAGGAGCAACTTGAGGACGCGAAAAAGAATAATCAGTATGTTATAGCGATGACTCACCACCCGATGATTTCGCCCTCCCCTTTTTATAAAATCATCGGCGGCGGAAATATGCAGAAAAATCACGAGCAGACGCGCGAGATTTTTGCCGATTCCGGCCTTCACTGCATGCTCACCGGTCACACTCATATTCACGATATAAGCTATATAACAACGCCGAAGGGCAACCGCTTCTATGATATATCCTGCAGCGCGCTCATCGGCTGCCCGCCGAATTACAGGAATATCACATTTGACCCGGCGGGAGGAAAAATCGACGTCGAAACCGTGACAATCACCGATGTCCCTGAAATCGACACAAAAGGGAAATCCTTTGACAAATATATGGAGGATTTCTTCTTCGGTATGATAAGAGAGGTCATCCGCGCCGCGGGCAGCGATATACCGCGCCTTGCGGAAATGACTCCCGCTTTTTCCGTGCCCGGCGAAAAGGTGATGAAATACAGGCATATCATAAAGCCCGCAGGCAAATTCCTCAACAAGCTGACCTTCAAAAAAATATGGAGAATCAGCAAGAAGGAATGCGGTCTGACAAAGGCGGATATCGCCGACATCGCCGATAACAAGGTTGTCGATTTCATTATAGAGCTTGTCAAGAATCTCTACTGCGGAAATTCCGATTACACGCCCGACACAAGGGAATACAAGCTCACCTGCGGTTTTCTGAATATCATTGACAGCTTTATGAAAACCATTCATCTGCCGATAGGGAAGCTTGTCAAGGGCGCCGAAAGCGTACGCTCTCTTGTGGAGCCCCTGCTCTGGAAAAACGGCTACAGCAATTATAATACCTCTCTTCCGATTTACCCGGTGTTTGACGAAAGCAATCCCGCTCCGGCGGAAATGTTTGAAACAAGGGAAATCCCCGACACCGTGAAGCCGAGCAAAAAAGGCCCGCTTATCCTGCTGCTTCTCATTCTCGGCATCCTGCTGCTCATCGCGATACCCGTCGCGCTTATAGTGCTCATTATTATGCTCATTTTCTGAGTTTTTTCAATAAACTGTTTTATATTTCAATTATATATGTTATAATAACAGGTGAATTTTTTATAGGAGGAAGCAAAAATGAAAGCTTTAAAGAAATCCCTCGCCCTTCTGCTGGCTGTTATGATGCTGCTCGGCGTTGCCGGAGCGGGCATTTCGGCGTCCGCAGGCACCGACTCGGCTTCAGGTAAATATAAGTACAGCGTCAAATACTGCCAGACCGAGGCGAGATCGCAGCTCGATATGGTCAACAGCCTCAGAACCGGAAGCGACGCCTGGTACTGGAACGAAACCGACACCGCCAAGGTAAACTGCTCAAATCTTCAGGAATATGTCTATGACTATGATCTTGAAAAAGTGGCTATGCTCAGAGCGGCTGAGCTGGTTGCCCTTTTAGCTCACACAAGACCCGACGGCACCTCTTGCCTCGACGCAATTGACGGCTACTCAGCGGCCGAAAACATAGCCTACGGCTTCAGCACCGCCGCGCAGGCACAGGAAACCTGGGAAGAAAAGAATGAACCCTATGCAGGCCAGGCCCACAGAAGAAATCTGCTCAGCGAAGACCTGACAGCTTTCGCAGCGTCCTGCGTCGAATATGACGGCGTAAAATACTGGGTTCAGTTATTCCGCAGCCCCGCTTCAAACGCGGCAAAGACAACCGCAAATGACAGCGTGACAAAGGTCGATGTGAATATTCTCGGCGATTATATCAATTCATCAAAGGCCGTCGCCGAAACCACTGAATTGACGCTTGACAAAGGCGCGAGCGCCGCTCTTCCGGCAGTAAAAGAGACTGTCAAGATGGGAGTGCCCAATCAGAATACTCTCGAATGCGAAACGGAATGCACCTGGAAAAGCGGAGACACCTCCGTTGCCTCCGTATCCGGAAACACCGTGACCGCCGTTTCGGCAGGCAGCGCGGATATTACGGGCACTACCGCCGCCGGCAGCACCGTTACTGTTAAAGTAACCGTAAACGGCACTCAGGCCGAGCAGTTCACCCTTACATACGATGCCAACGGCGGAAGCAACGCGCCCGCGAGCCAGACAGGCAACGGAACCGTTACGCTCACTTCCTCCGAGCCGGCCAAAGAAGGCTTCAACTTCATCGGCTGGGCAAAGAGCGCGGGGGCCGCTACGGCTGAATATGAGGCGGGAGATGTTTATGAACTCACCGGCAACGCCACACTCTATGCGGTCTGGGAAAAGAAAAATACTCCCGACACTCCCGATACACCCGATACTCCCGATACACCGGACACTCCCGATACTCCCGATACACCCGATACTCCGGATACTCCCGACTATCCCGATTATCCCGATTACCCCGTCAATCCCGGCGTAGTTCCCATCAGACTCTATGTTTCAATAAATAACTGGAAGCCGACTTTAAACGCCGAATACGGCTCAAAGCTCATTTTCCACACAAAGAAGGCGGCGCCCGAGGGCTTCGAAATTGTATGGTCAAACGGCCAGGAGGGACCGACCTGCGTCATCGATAAGGCTACCGAGAGCGAATACCGCATATACGCAAGCCTTGTCAGAGACGGCGAGGTTGTCACCACCTCCGATGTTGAGGTCGTCAAAGTTTACACGGGATTCTTCGCAAAGCTGCTTGCGTTCTTCAGAGAACTCTTTGATATTACCCCCGTGTACGAAAACAACTATAAGAAACATCGCTGAATAAACGCGGATCAGATATAAGCAAAACTCCCCGGCCTCAAAGGCCGGGGAGTTGAATTTTACGCTAATCTTTTCAGAGGAGCCATTACTTGGAAGCGATTGCCGCCTGCGCTGCTATTATCAAGAAAGATATGTCGAGTGTTCTGCAATAAATAATCTCCCGCCCGAAACGGACAGGAGAGATGAATGGTTAAGCTTTTTTCTTTTTCAAGTATGAGATGACAATATATAAAATGTCAATTACTGCAATTGCAAAAAATAAAACAACGAGTATACAAAGCCAGTTGCTGTTAAAAGCATCTGAGAATCTTCCGTGTTCAATGTAAAACATTG
>CACZTQ010000262.1 GCA_902784155.1 Oscillospiraceae bacterium | reverse complement strand
GGCTGTTAAGGTTAAGGCTACAAAGGTTCCCGTATTCAAGGCAGGCGCAGGCCTCAAAGAGAAGGCTGCAAAGTGCAAGGCAAAGGACATTAAATAAGTTTTTTGACAAAAAAGGCTGCCCTTCGCGGGCAGCTGTTTTTTTACGGAGAAAAAATGAGACTTGACAAATTCCTTAAAGTATCGCGCATCATAAAGCGCAGGACTGTCGCGAACGAGGCCTGCGACGCCAAACACGTCAGCGTCAACGGCAAGCCGCAAAGGGCATCCTACGACGTCAAAATCGGGGATATCATAGAGATAACCTTCGGAGCGAATACTTCAAAATTCGAAGTGCTCAGCGTCAATGAATACGCCACAAAAGAAAACGCCTCGCTTATGTTCAGGCAGCTCTGAAAAAAGGCCGCTCCCGCTGAGCGGTTTTTTATTATTCCCGTCCGGCAGAAGCTTTTTTATAAAATGAATAAATAACAATGAAAAACACTTGAAAAAAACAAATATTATAGTGTATAATATGTCAGATATATTTTAACGGATGGCAGTAATATGAAAAAGAAAAACGGCTCAGACAAAAAAATCATAATAGCAGCGGTTGCCGTAATCTCCATTGTGCTGATTGCGATATTCGTTTTTGCCGTCGGCAAGCGTTTAAAGAGAAAATCCGAGCAGGAAAATCAGATTGAATCGCTCAAGCAGACTGTTTCCGAGATAAAGGAAGAAAACAGCAGAATTCAGGAAACAATCAATAACGGAGAAAACGAATCATATATCGAGAGGGTTGCGAGAGAAGACTATAACTATGTGCGGCCCGAGGAGCGCATCTATTATGATTCGGATCAGGACTGAGAGCATCAGGGTTGATAATTGACGGCGCCCCGAGGGGTCCGTTTTATAAAAAGTAATCTTTTCTGAGAGAGGTATTTTCATTTTATGCAAATCGAAACTGGCACAGTTATCAGCGGCAAAGTCACCGGCATCACGGATTTCGGCGCGTTTGTAGAGTTTGACGAGGGAAAGACGGGTATGGTTCACATATCCGAAGTCGGCGTCGGATTCGTCAAGGACATCAGGGAACATCTCAAGGTAGGTCAGGAGGTCAAGTGCAAGGTCCTCTCTGTTTCTCCCGAAGGGAAAATCAGCCTTTCAATCAAAAAGTATCTGCTCGAAAACGAAAACGCGGATGAGGCAAAGCCTCAGGAGCAGAAAAAACAGCCCGCGAAGCCCAGAGTATGGCAAGGTCAGAAATCCGCCGCCTCTTCCGAGCCTCAGTCTTTTGAGGATATGATGGCTCACTTCAAGCAGATAAGCAACGACAAAATGTCCGATCTCAAAAAGAATGACTCGAAGCGCGGAAGCAGGGGTTACTCGAGAAGAGGCAACAACTGAGCGCATCAGACCTGTTAATCAACCGGGGCGCCCGGGAGGCGAAAGCTCGCCTGCGGCCGTCCCCTTATTTTATGAGGAACAATATGAAAGAAATAGATCTGAAACTGCTTTCCGGAAAAATCAAGGAAGCCTGCATCAAGGCAAACAGAGTGCTCCCGCCCGATCTTGAGGCGATTATCCGCTCGGGGGCGCAGAGTGAAACGGGCGAGCCCGCGAGGAGCGTTATGAACGCGCTCTCGGAGAATCTCGACGCGGCGCTCGAAATGAAGCTGCCCGTCTGCCAGGATACGGGTATGGCCGTCATTTTCGCTGAAATAGGGCAGGATGTCCGCTTTGTCAACGGCAGCTTTGAGGACGCCGTCAACGAGGGAGTGGCCGCCGGATATACCGAAGGCCTGCTCAGGAAGAGCGTCGTTTCCGACCCGCTGAGGAGGGTGAATACCGGAGACAACACGCCCGCCGTTATCCACATCAGGATAGTTCCCGGAGACAGGGTTAAAATCACGGTTGCCCCCAAGGGATTCGGCAGCGAAAATATGAGCCGTATAAAGATGTTCACCCCCTCCGCAACGAGGGAGGATATAATTGATTTTGCCGTTGAAACGGTAAAAGTCGCGGGGAGCAATCCGTGCCCGCCCGTCGTGCTCGGAATCGGCATAGGCGGAGACTTCGAAAAATGCGCCCTGCTCGCCAAGAAGGCGCTCTGCCGCAGCGTAAGCGCTCCGAACCCGGACGGTTACTATGCGGATATGGAAAAGGAAATACTCGAAAAAGTCAACGCTCTCGATATAGGCCCTCAGGGCTTCGGCGGAAGGAACACCGCTCTGGCGGTTATGATTGAGACATATCCGACACACATCGCCGGCCTTCCCGTCGCGGTGAATGTCGGCTGCCACGTCACGCGCCACTCCTCATTTGAGCTTTGATTTCAAATATATTCTGATACCGCTGCTCTGCCGCAGCGGTTTTTTATTATTCTCCCCTCCCGGAGCGGTGCCTCCGGCGAAAGCCTTCAAAAGCCCGGAGGGCGCGAAAGGGGGCGCGCAGGCATAATCAGGGGGATTTTCCCTGTTTAAGCCGCCCGATAGGGTCCGGTTGGGGGAAACGGCCGGTTACGGGGAATTCTGCGCCCTTATTGACGCATTTAATTTTTTATATAAATCCTCATAAGGGGCTTGAAATAAACACACCCGATGTTGTATAATAATCGGGTATGAATGCTCCCGAGGGAGCGGATGCAAATTCTATTTTCAGGGAGGAAATATGATTTATTCTGCAGAAGTCAAGGGTATGTGCCCGGTACACCAGGGTGTTCATCACGGTGCCGCACCTATACCCGAAGAAGCAAAATGGGTTAAATCCCGCGAAGTCAAAGACATTTCAGGCTACACACACGGCATAGGCTGGTGTGCTCCGCAGCAGGGCTGCTGCAAGCTTTCACTCAACGTCAAGGACGGAATCATCCAGGAAGCTCTTGTTGAAACTCTCGGATGCTCCGGTATGACACATTCCGCCGCCATGGCCGCCGAGATTCTTCCGGGTCTCACAATTCTTGAGGCGCTCAACACGGACCTTGTCTGCGACGCAATCAACACCGCGATGAGAGAGCTGTTCCTCCAGATAGTTTACGGCCGCTCACAGAGCGCCTTCTCAGAGGACGGTCTTTCAATCGGCGCAGGTCTTGAGGACCTCGGCAAAGGCACAAGATCAATGGTCGGCACCACTTACGGCACCCTTGAAAAGGGCCCGAGATACCTTGAACTCACAGAGGGTTATATCACCGAGCTCGCTCTCGATGAAAACCGTGAAATTATCGGCTACAAGTATGTTAACTTCGGAAAGATGATGGACTTCATCAAGAACGGCGACGACGCTCAGAAGGCTCTTGAAAAGGCCTCCGGCCAGTACGGCAGAGTTGCCGAGGCGGCTGAGTTCATCGATCCGAGAAAAGCCTGAGGCGGGGAGGAATAATAATGATTACATTTGAATCTTATGAGAGAAGAGAAAAACAGATCCTTGCCAAACTCGCTGAGTACGGAATCGGATCTATCGAAGAGGCAGAGCAGATCACAAAAGACGCAGGT
>CACZTQ010000261.1 GCA_902784155.1 Oscillospiraceae bacterium | reverse complement strand
CGTATCTCGGCAAGCTCATGGCGGAGCTGCAGGTCAGAAACCGCAAACTGCTTGCGGACTGTGCTCAGCCCTTTGACGGCAGAGACAATTTCAATAAGGTTATCAGGTTCGGCGACGAAGCGCTGGAAAATGAAATACGCGGATATATTGCGCATATCAATGAAAGAAACGAAACTGCCCGCAAACAGGGAATCTATGACAGCGCACTTGCAACAATGAATTCCGGAAAAGCAGAGATTCATTTCATATCCGCCGCCAACAAATTCAAATCAATCAGCGGTTTCAAAGATGCCGATGAAAAGGTTGCCGAATGCCTTGAAAAGGCAGAGTCTGCAAGAAAAGACGCTGTTTACAATGAAGCTGTTGCCAATATGAACCGCAGCACTTTTACTGATTATTCGACCGGTCATCTGGAATCATCAATCAAAAAATTTGAATCCATCATAGATTGGAAAGACAGCCGCGCAAAGATTGACGAGTGCAACCGAAAAATCGAAGACATCAGAATTGCCGAAGAAAAAGCGGAAGCCGAGCGCAAACGCAAAGCGGAAGAAGCCCGCATTGCCGCCGAAAAAAGAAAACTGCTTTATAAAAAGATTGCCATGATAGGCGGTCCAATTGTTGCGACGCTTATTGTTTTCCTCATAGTGCTGAATACGGTTATTCTGCCGGCAAGCAATTACAAGAAAGCGCTTGCGGCAGTGGATTCCGGTAATTACATCGAGGCTTATTCGCTGTTTAATAACTACCCGAACTATAAAGATTCTGACAGCAAAGCAAATGAATACAAGCGACTTTACAGCAAAAATCTTTTACAAAAAGCAGAAGTTGGAGATTCAGTCATCTTCGGTACTTATGAACAGGATAATGACACATCAAACGGAAAAGAAGATGTTGAATGGCTTGTGCTCGCAAAGGAAGAGAATAAGGTGCTTCTAATAAGCGAATATGCTATTGATTGTCATCAATATAATACTGAAAACACAAATGTTACATGGGAAAACAGCACGCTTAGAAAATGGCTCAATGAAACTTTTGTAAAAGATGTGTTTTCTGCCGAAGAACAGAAAATGGTTTTAGAAACAAAGGTAACCGCAGACACCAACCCGAGTTACAGCACAAACCCGGGAAATGACGTAACAGACAAGGTTTTTATTCTGAGCATTACCGAAGCCGAAAAGTATTTCAGCTCCGATGATGACAGAATGTGTGTGCCTACAAAGTTCGCCATTGAAAAAGGAGCTTGTACAAGCAGTCGTATTAAGAAAGATGGAGAAGTCACTTGCTGGTGGCTGCTACGAACGCCCGGATATAGTTCTAATTACGCTACTTATGCCTACTATGACGGCAGCATCTCCTACTATGGCAGCCATGTGAGTTTTATTTCCGACTGTGTTCGCCCGGCTTTGTGGATTGAAATCTGAAATCTTTAATCCTCAAATTAATAATCATAAACGGGTTTTTATAACGGGCTCGGGGAATTCCATTGACTCAAGTATAAGAAGAAAGATATTTCTTTTAAATTCTTAATCTGCACAAATATCCAAGAAGCTTTCTGTCTTTAAGCAGATAAATGACGCGAAAGAGTTTAAGCTTCTTCCAGGGGAATAACGGCATTTCACGATTTAAGATAAGCCGTACAACAGCACTAATTTCGCCTGCCTATCAACAACGGCCGACAAAATAGTTTTATACTTCATCAAAAATTCCCGGTGCGGTTATCGCACCGGGAATTTGATATACTGTAAGATTTTATCCTGTTATTTTTATCCTGTTGCGTTTTATTCTCTTGCGTTTTTATGGGAGCAGGCGTATCTCAGCCGGGGAGGTTTTCAGACAAACTCGGTGAGGAATACGTTTTTAAACTGCTTTTTGAGTTCTTCACATGCGGAGAGAGCGTCGGCTGGATTTTTGAAAAGGCCGAAGACGGTGGGGCCGCTGCCGCTCATCTGAGCGAGGCAGGAATTGTGAAGTCGCATTATACGTTTGATTTCAACGCGCTCGGGCACCTCGACAACCTGCTCGAAGACATTGCCCGCGTGGGCGCAGATTCCGTCAAAATCCCCCGCTTCGCAGCATTCGAGTATTTTACGGTGATCGGGGTGATAGAGATAGGTGCTGTCCGCCTCGGCATAAGCGGCGGCGGTTGATACGCCCGTCTCGGGCTTTACAAGCACAACGCTGCATTTCCGAAGGGGTTTGAGCTGCGAGACTATCCCTCCGGTATTCTGTACGATGCACGAGCCGCCGTAGATACAGAAGGGCACATCGCTGCCCACTCTGAATCCGATATCGCTGAGCTCGGGCAGAGACAGCTCCGCGGAGAAAATCTCATTCATCCCTCTGAGGACGGCCGCCGCGTCGGCGCTTCCGCCGGCAAGCCCCGCCTCGTGGGGGATATTCTTTTTTATATCGATTTTTACGCCCGCGTCGATTCCCGTTTTTTCAAAAAAGAGCTTCGCGGCTTTACAGGCGGTGTTTCTCTCATCAGCAGGAATACCGGGCTCGCTGCAGGTAAGCTCAATGCCCGAAGCGGATTCTGAGAGAGTGACCGTATCATACAGGCCGACCGTCTGCATAAGCATAAACAGTGAGTGATAGCCGTTATCGAGACGTCTGAGAATATCGAGAAAAATATTTATTTTGGCCGGAGCCATGACTGTAATTTCCATATTGACCGCCCTTTCGGGAAACAGGTTTATATTCTGCGGTTTGATTATATCATATTATACGCGGAAATAAAAGCAAAATAAAAAAATATTGTGTATTCGGCAAAATTGTGGTAGAATATGATGGAATAAATATGTATGAGGTTGGTTTTATGAAAATAGCCGTAACCGGCTGCAGCGGAATGCTCGGCAGAGATGTCTGCTCCGCTCTGCTCGCAAGAGGTC
Organism: Oscillospiraceae bacterium; assembly: GCA_902784155.1. Classification (GTDB taxonomy): domain Bacteria; phylum Bacillota; class Clostridia; order Oscillospirales; family Acutalibacteraceae; genus CAG-177. Next base: position 5,911 of record CACZTQ010000261.1, on the reverse strand, counting down.
ACGAAGTCTTCGGTCTCGACCTTCCCGAATATGATGTCACGGACCGTATAGGAATACAGCAGACAATCAGAAATCTTCACCCCGACGCCGTCATTCATCTCGCCGCTTACACTGCGGTTGACAGGGCGGAGAGCGAAAAGCCTCAGTGCTTCGCGGTGAATACGCTCGGCGCGAGAAACATCGCCGGGGTTTGCAAGGCTCTGGGCATCGCGATGCTCTACACAAGCACGGACTATGTTTTCCCGGGCACGGGCGATGAGCCGTTTGAGACGGATTCTCCGGCGGAACCCCTCAATCACTACGGAAAAACCAAATATGACGGCGAAAGGGAAGCGGCGCGTCTTTGCGAAAAGCTTTTTATCCTTCGCATATCGTGGACCTACGGTCACGGCGGAGACAACTTCGTTGAAAAAATCAGGGCCGCCGCCGAAGGCAAAGACGAAATCAGCGTCGTTGACGACCAGGTGGGCTCGCCGACATACACGGCGGACCTCGCGCAGCTTATATGCAGAATGATTGAATCCGGTAAATACGGCGTCTATCACGCGACAAACGAGGGATTCTGCTCGCGCGCCGATTTTGCCGTTAAAATATTTGAACTCACGGGATGCGGAGTAAAGGTAAACAGAGTTAAATCCGCCGATTTCCCGTCGGGCGCAAAAAGACCTCTCAACTCAAGACTTTCAAAGAAATCTCTTATTGATTCCGGCTTCGGCACTCTCCCCTCCTGGGAGGACGCGCTGAAGCGATACCTGGGATAATTTATGGACGATAACAACAACCGAAAACTCAATAACGACAACGAGGTTTCACCGGAGCAGCAGGATATCTATGATGAGATAATCGGCGGCGCCGATGAGATGGCTCAGTCTTTCTTTGACGGCGAGCTGACGAGAGAAGAGCTTCTCAGACACGAGGCGGAGCAGAAGGAAAAGCGTGAGCTCGAGGCCATAAAGGCCGATATTGAGAAGAGATACACGCAGGAAGTTGAGGAAACGATGCGCAATGTCGAGAGCATCTCCTCACCCGCCGCTCCCAAATCCGAAACGGCGAAGCTCGACGAGATGATTAATCTCGATTCATTCTCGAATCCCGCTCCGTCAAAAAAGAAAAAGACGCGAAAAGCAAAGCGCAGGAAAAGGGCGCAGTATATCGAGCTTGAAGAAAAGAATTCGCTCTACAGATTCGTTTATCTGCTCGGCGATTTCGTCTCTTATTTCTTCTCGCTCGCATTCGGCAACCTCTTCAGCATAATCGCCGTACCCTTCGTGAAGCTTTTCAACGCCGTCAGGGACGCGATAATTTCAAGGCGGATGAGCACCGCGCTCAACGACGGGGTTATCGAGGCGAGAGAGCACCGCAGACAGACAAGGGCTTCATTCAGGAGTGTCATACGCTCCCTGAGACATCCCCTCTCAACTCCCGCGGTGATTCTTTACTATCTCAAAAAATCATTCGGCAGACCGGTCCTTCGCACCTTTGTCAATTATTCTCTTCCGGTCATTTCCGTTTTTCTGCTTCTTCTCGTTTTCAGCTACTGGAAAAATGTTACATTCGCTCTCAAGGTCATCTACAACAACGAGAGCATAGGATATATCAGCGATGAATCCGTTTTCATCGAGGCGAAGGATATGGTGCTCGACCGTCTGTCGTCAAACAGCATCACCTCGGAGCAGACAACGGGCGCGGCGCCCGGCAATCTCAACGCGGGTTATGAGCTCGCTGTCGTTTCATACGATAAGCTAAACGACGCGAGGACCATTTCCGACAAGATGATTGAGAATTCATCGGATAATCTCACTCACGCCTGCGGAATCTATATTGACGGCCGTTTTATCTGCGCTCTCAAAAACGAGGCGGACGCGAAGACGATATTCTATAACATTCTCGCGCCCTATGAGGATATTGCCGAAGAAAACGGCTACGTAGTCAGTATTCTGCAGGAAATCGACTATGTTCAGGGGCTCTATCCCGACGAAGCGGATATAATGTGGGAGGCGGGCGACCTTGAAAAATACATCGAGGAAAACCGGCTCATAAATATAAAGAAGAGCGTCAGCTCTTCGGAGGTTGTCGAGGTCCCCTACCCGACGGTCACCACGCGCGATATCACCAAATACAGCGGCTACAGGGTTATCCGCCAGGAGGGTATCAGCGGAAAGAAGAGAGTCACCACCACACAGGTTTATATCGACAATGAGCTCAACAACACATACACAATAGACGAGGTCATCGTCGCCCCGCAGGAAGAGATTATAGTCATAGGCACCAAGACAACCTACGGCGGAGTCTATATCGGTCAGGCCTCCTCAATGGGATTCCTCTGGCCCGCCCCGCACTGCCACTACATTTCTTCGCCCTACGGCTGGAGAAGCAGCGGCTGGCACAAGGGAGTTGACCTTTGCACAAGCAACGGCACCGCGAGAGGCACACCCGTCATCGCCTCGCGCTCCGGCGTGGTCGAGGTTGTCCAGCGAAGCTCTTCGGGTTACGGCAACATGGTGCTTATCAACCACGGAGACGGCTACAAGACCAGATACGCCCACCTTCTCGAGGGCTCAATCACCGTGAGAATCGGCGAAACCGTCGAGGGCGGAAAGACCATAGGCAGAGTCGGCTCAACCGGAAATTCGAGCGGACCTCACCTTCATTTCGAAGTAATTTACAACGGCGAAACACAGAACCCCGTAAACTTTATTTCATAAATACGGAGAGTATTATGATACCCGACGAGATTATTCCCGGAACCGGATATGACGGCTTATATGACTGCGGAGACAACACGTCAATGTATGTCTTTGAGGGCACGGATTTATCATTCTTTGATAAAATCTGCGGTAACGTCACGGCTTCGGGGTATTCTCTTTTATGCGAAAGCGATATCGAAGGAAATATCTCGCGCACTTATCGCGGGGATAATCTGATTCACATCTATTTCACCCCGTCCGATAAAAAGACAAGGCTGATTTCGGACGGCTTCTCGGATGACCTCCCGGCGCAGGCGGAGAAGAGCGGAGATACCCCGCCCTCGTTCATTCAGTTTGAGGTTGACCACTCGCTGATAGACTGCGGTATGTGTTACATCGCGGTCTGCGATGACGGGAGTTTCATCCTGCTTGACAGCCCGCACTGGTACTCGGTCAACGACGATATAAGGATAATCGAATTCCTCAAAAAGCTCTCGGGCGAAGAGAAACCCCGCATTGCCGGCTGGCTCTTTTCACACGCGCACGAGGACCATATAGGGAAATTCAATTCTCTGCTCGAGTTTTACCGGGAGAGAGCCGATATCGAAGCTGTTTATTTCAACTTCACGTCCCCGGAATATGAGAATATCCTGTATGAGTCAAATGTCGTGAGCGGCGCGGAGAAATTCCGCTCCCTTCTCGGAGAGCACAGAGAAATCAAAAGAATAAAGCCCCATACCGGGATGAAATTCAGAATCAGGAATTATACTTTTACGGTCCTTTGCACTCACGAGGATATCTTCCCTCAGAATATAACGGATTTCAACGATTCCTCGACCGTTTACCTTTGCGAATGCGAAGGCACGCGGATAATGCTGCCGGGCGACGCCTCCGCCCTGAGCGACAGGGTGCTTCTTGACAGATACCGTGAAACGCTCGCGTGCGATATCATTCAGGTTTCCCATCACGGTCACAGCGGGCTCTCGCCTGAATTCTACCGCAGAGCGGGCGCGAAATGCGCGCTCTTCCCGGTGACGCAGATAAAATTCGACGAGGAGTATGACAGGCAGGAGAGCAACAGAACGGCGATTGACCTTGCCCGCGAATACTTCATCGCCTCAAACGGCACCGTCCGGATTCCCCTGCCGTATTCGCCCGGAAACATAAAGCTTTACCCCGACGAGACGTTTGAGGATTTTGAGGGAATATTCAATCTGTGGAGCTACGAATACCCCGAAGAATACAAGGACCGTCTCTACCGCGAATTTCTCGGGAGAAGAGAGACGGAATAAACGGCGGATTACCGCTTTAATACTTTTATAAAAAGAAACCCGGCAGAATAATCTGCCGGGTCTTATCTTTATTGATTCTTGAATTTATCGAAGAAATTCTTTTTGCTTCCGGGGGCTGCTCCCCTCTCTACGCCGAGCTCTTTCTCAAGCTCAAGCATAAGCTCCTTCTGTTTCTGAGTCAGGTTTTTGGGAGTGTCAACGATGATTCGGACTACCATATCGCCCTTGCTTCTGCTGTTGACAACCTGTATTCCCTTACCCCTCAGGGTGAAGGCAGTATCGGACTGAGTTCCGGGCGGTATATCGAAGAAAACATCGCCGTCAAGCGTGGGTATTCTGAGCTTGTCTCCCATAGCCGCCTGAGTGAAGCTGATATGCTTATCAAGCAGAAGAGTGTAGCCGTCGCGGTTGAAATAGGGATGGGGTCTCACATACACGACAATCTCGAGATTTCCCTCGGGGCCGCCGTTGATGCCTGAATTGCCCTGACCGTAGATAACGAAAGACTGTCTGTCGTCGATACCTGCGGGCACCTCGACCTCAACGCTCGTCTTTTCGGAGATTCGGCCCTTGCCTCTGCATTTGGGGCAGGGATTCTCGATGACCTTGCCGGCTCCCGAGCACCTGGAGCAGGATTTCTGCGTCTGTATGGTGCCGAACGGAGTCCTCTGCTGAACGCTGACGTATCCTCTGCCGTGGCAGTCGGGGCACTCTTTGGGGCTTGTGCCGGAAGCACAGCCGTTGCCGTGACACTCCGGGCAGGTGTGAACCTTGTTGACATCGACCTTTCTCTTGCAGCCCTTTGCGGCGTCCTCAAAAGAAATCGTGAGACGGGTTCTGATATCCTCGCCCCTTCTCGGAGCGTTCGGATTCGAAGACTGCCTTGAGCCGCCGAAACCTCCGAAACCGCCGCCGAAGAATGAGCCGAATATATCTCCCAGGTCAACGTCAAACCCTCCGCCGAACGGGCTTCCTCCGCCCGCGCCGAAATTAGGATCGACTCCCGCGTGGCCGAACTGGTCGTATTTGGCTCTCTTGTCGCTGTCGGAGAGAACCTCATACGCCTCGTTGACCTCTTTGAACTTCGCTTCGGCAGCGGAGTCATTGGGGTTAAGGTCGGGGTGATACTGCTTGGCTTTCTGCCTGTATGCTTTTTTTATCTCTTCGTCACTTGCGCCCTTACTGACTCCGAGGACTTCGTAATAATCTCTTTTATCTGCCAAAGTAAATACCTTCTGTCTTTATTCAGCTTCTGTCTTATTCGGCTTCGGTGAAATCGGTGTAGTTTGCGCCGGGATCGCCCGCGGGGCCCTGAGCTCCGGGATCCGCGCCCTGCGCGCCCGCTGCCTTGTAGAGCTTCTCGCTGATTTCATAGAATTTCTTTGTGAGATCCTCTTTCTTTGCCTTTATATCTTCGATATTGTCGCTCTTGAGAGCTTCCTTGAGAGCGTTGACCTTCTCGGTAACGGCGGATTTATCGGCCTCGTCGAATTTATCCGCGTTGTCGTTGAGAAGCTTCTCGACCTGATATACCATCTGGTCGGCTTCGTTTCTCGCGTCAACGTCTTCCTTGTGCTTCTTATCCTCCTCGGCGAATTTCTCCGCTTCGGCAACAGCTTTGTCGATATCCTCTTTGCTCATATTGGAGGAGGCGGTGATTGAGATCGACTGCTCCTTCTGAGTGCCGAGATCCTTTGCGGAAACGTGGACGATGCCGTTGTCGTCGATATCGAATGTAACCTCTATCTGAGGAACTCCTCTCGGAGCGGGAAGGATACCGTCGAGGTGGAATACGCCGAGAGTCTTGTTATCCTTGGCGAATTCTCTCTCGCCCTGAAGAACGTGAACCTCAACCGAAGGCTGATTGTCGGCAGCCGTTGAGAATATCTGGCTCTTCTTTACGGGGATGGTGGTGTTTCTTTCGATAATCTT
>CACZTQ010000260.1 GCA_902784155.1 Oscillospiraceae bacterium | reverse complement strand
TCATGAGAGTATCGAATCTGATTTCTTTGGATTCGGCAAAGATAATCATATCCTGCTGGATTGAGGACTTGGGAGAAATCGAATACTGACTTCTGATTATGACGGCGACGGGACCTGCCGAGACAATCTTTCTGTCAAGGAGCTCGGAGGTGTCTCTGAATTTAAGCTCAAGGTCCGCGTCAACATCCCAGTTATCCCAGCTCGAGGGAAGGTCCTCGGCCATAAGGAATGTATTCAGGCTGTAACCGTCCGCGGCTCTGAGCTGTCTGCCGGATTTTTTATCGATATAGGAGGAGATGAATCCCTTCTCGTCAAATTCTATATCCGCAAAGGCGGTGCTGACGGATTTCTCGCTGTATTCAAGCGGGCAGGCGTCTTCGGGCTCACCGGGAACGAGGCTGAAGTGAATGCTCGAAAACGCGGGAATCTCAACGCCCGCAAGGATAAGAATATTCCTGCCGTCCGTGTCGGTATATCTCTGCTGTCTGCAGTCAATATCGGCGACAAGGCCGGGAGCGCACTCGATAAATATCGGGTCGCATCTGTCAAACGAGAGCGTATTCGAAACGGTTATGCCCTCGCCCTCGCCCGAAGCTCTTTCGCTTATGAGCTGCTTTGCGGTGTCGATAACCCAGCCTGTCTGCTCAAGTGAGAGGCGGTGAGCCGACGGGATGCAGGTGCCGGGCAGCAGGTCGTGGAACTGGTTGAGAAGCAGCTTTTCCCAGAGGGGAGCTATATCCTTTGAATCGGCGGCGGTTTTGGACTTCATCGCGTTGCTGACCGTGAAGAGCTCAAGGTCTCTGAGAAGAAGCTCCGCCTTCCTGTTGTTTCTCTTGATATTATGCTGGTTTGTAAGAGTACCCCTGTGGAGCTCAAGATAGAGCTCGCCCTTGTAGGTACCGGGGTTTCTGACCTCTTTTTCGAGCTTCGGCATAAAGTCGCCGACTCTCATATGCTCCGTCTTCGCAAGGCCGTTAAGGTCGGCGATTCTGCGGGACATCTCAATCATTTCAAACTGAGGTCCTCCGCCGCCGTCTCCGTAGCCGTAGGCAATCAGGCGCTGTCTCGTGACGCTTCTTTCCTTGAGTGACTCGCCGTGAGTGTTGGGGCCGTCAACCACGTGGTTGATATCCTCGGGGCAGGGCCACATATGAGTTTTGTTGAAGTGGGTAAAGACCTTGGTGCCGTCGATGCCCTCCCACCAGAAGGTATCGTAGGGGAAGATATTGGTGTCATTCCAGTCGATTTTTGTCGTGCAGAAATAATCGACTCCGCACCCCTTCATAATCTGGGGAATCGCCGCGCTGTAGCCGAAGGTATCGGGGAGCCAGAAGGTGTTGGATGTATAGTTGAAATGCTTCCTTGTGAATCTCTGGCCCCAGAGGAACTGTCTGACCATTGATTCGCCCGAGGTAATATTGCAGTCGCACTCAACCCATACGCCGCCGTTGGGCTCATATCTGCCCTCGGCAACCTTCTCCTTTATTCTGTTGAAGAGCGAGGGATAATGCTCAAGCAGCATATTGCCGTGGCAGGCGGATGACTGGACGAATTTATACTCGGGATACTGCTCCATAAGAGCGAGCTGATTCGAATATGTTCTCGCGCATTTCTTGATTGTCTCGGTTGACTTCCAGAGCCAGGCGGTATCCATGTGGGAGTGGCCGATGATTGCGGCGAAGGGAGCCTCGGGGCCGTTCTTTACGGCAAGCACCTCTTTGAGGAAGGGATGAGCGTCCCTGAGCGCCTGTCTGAAGGTCTCCTCGTCGGTGTCTTCATAGGTGTAGTAAACTCTCTTATGCACCTCATAGAGAGCGTTGATGAGGTCGCCCTTGCGGAAAGATTCAGCGGGCAGGGCGGCGTAGAGCTCGTTGACCGTCATAAGATCAAAATAGAATTCCTCTATCTCATAATCCTTCGTGCAGATATCGAGCCCGTCATAGGTGAATTTATAATCAAGCACAGGTCTGTTTTCAAGCGGAGCGCAGCCCTTGTAGGAATGGCCCGAATAAACCTCGAGGGCGATGTCAATCTTTTCCCCCGCCTTCGCGCCTTTTTTGAGAAGGTCGCAGTAATGGTTTCCGTGACCGGTGAAAACTATCTTGGTGGCGAAGGTGCCGAAGGGCTCGCCGTTGACCCAAAGAAGGGTCTCATAGCCCTGAGTGTGAGGCATAATGAAAATATCTTTTCCGTCAAGCTTATCGGGCACGGTATAATCCGTCTTATACCAGCAGAAGCTCTCTTCTCCGCCCCATTCCGAGCCGACCTCGGCGGGAATGAAGAGGCTGTCATCCGGAATCTCGTAGAGCCTGTCTGTCGTTTCGTATTTGACGATGCTTCCGATTCTGTCTTCCTTGCGGAAAATCAGGGGCTCAAGAATCTTCTCAAACCTCGTAAGTTTCTGATACATTCTCTGGATTTGTTTTTCTGCAAGCATTTTTAATCTCCCTTCGACCTGTTTTTATTTTATCTCAACCGGAAAGACTCAGTCTCTCCCGGTTTTGTCAAGCCCGTTGAGCGGGCAGACTTTCATACATATTCCGCAGACCGCTCCCCTGCCTATATGCTGAAAAGCGTGTTTCATATATTCGCTGCATTTTTCCGCGTCGAACATCTCTTCTCTGCGTATGCCCTCTCTGAAGGGCTCTCCGCTTATTGCTCCCGCGGGGCAGGCTGCGGCGCAGATTCCGCACTCGCCGCATAGATCGGCAACGCACTCCTCTCCCGTTTCAAGAGGGCAGTCCGTAAAGACTGTACCGAGCCTAACAAGAGAGCCGAATTCCTTATGAATAAACAGGGAATTTTTCCCTATGGAGCCGAGACCCGCAAGGCAGGCGCCCTTCTTGTGAGAGTATCTGCCCGAATAATTCCAGCCGTTTTTGTTGATGCTCTGCGAGGCGGCCACCGTGATATAGGAGTAGCCCGCCTTCTGAAGAAACAGCCCGGCGGACAGCAGCAGGCGGTCAATATAGGCGTTGACCGTGCGGTAATGAGTGAAATAGGTGTAGGTCGGCTCGCCGTCTATTTCGCCGACTATCGCGGGCGAGAGCCTGACCACTACGCTCACTCCGCAGGGAAACGGGCCGTCATCGCAGCTGAAAAACCCGGCGTCGCTCGCTCCCTGCGAGAGAAGATATTCCTTCAGTTCATCGGAAAAGCTCATTTTGCCTTCACCTCGAAGCAGAGCCAGCCGCCGCTCTCACGGCGCTCAATCACGGCGAGACCGTTTCTCTCAAAGGCGTCGAGCACATCCTGCTCACGGGGGATAATAATACCGGATGTGATGAACACGGCGCCGTCGTTCATATAGTTCTTTATATCGTCACAGAGCAGGATAACTATATCCGCCACAATATTTGCGGTGATGATGTCATATTTGACCGTTACGCAATCTGTCATCGAGCCCTGAACAACTTTATAACGCGGCTCGGTGAAGCCGTTTGTCTTTCCGTTTTCGACGGCGGTCTTTACGGCGAGAGCGTCAATATCAACGGCAAACGCGCTGTCCGCGCCGAGCAGAAGCCCGCTGACGGAAAGAATCCCGCTGCCGCAGCCGATATCGAGTATGCTCTTCCCGGGATAAGCGTATTTCTCGAGCGCTTCGAGGCACTGCCTCGTTGTGTCGTGAGTGCCGGAGCCGAAGGCGAGACCGGGCTCTAGGTGAAGCACAGCCCTGCCCTGAGCGTCATAATTTTCCTCCCACACGGGGTGAATCAGAAGACGGCTGCCTACGGGCATGGGTTTGAAATACTTTTTCCAGTTATTCTCCCAGTCGGCGTTTCTGCAGATTATTTCTTCAATCTCATAATCTATTCCCTCGCAGACAAACCTCTCTTTAAGGAAAGAGACCGCCTCCTGAGGATTTTCCTCGGGGGAGATATAAACGTGAACTATTCCCTTTGACCTGTCTTTTGCGAGAAGGTCCTCGTCGATAAGGTCAATCCTCGCTATCTCCATAGCCTCGCGTTCGAGGTTTCTGTAATCCTCGATATAGATGCCGTAGGGCACTACCATCGAGGTTATATCGCCCGCCCTGTCAACCTCTCCGGCGGGTACGGTTATTCTGATTTCGGTCCAGTCAGTCATAAGCGCCTCCGGATCAGTTGTCATCGACGGTAAGGTCAACGTCGCCGTCATTTGAGCGGCCGTGATTGTAGAGCTGCCTGCCGTCGAGCATTTTCATTTTTTCCGTGAATTCTCCCGGCTCGGTTCTGAATACGGCCGTTCTGAATTCATAGAGCTTCGCGTCAAAATCGTCGAGCATACTCAGCGCCTGCGCCTCGATGGTCATCGGGTATTTTGCCGCTCCGTATTCGGGAATCCCGTGGTGGGAGATAAGCATATGCTCAAGCAGCATAAGCGTATCGGCGGAGATGCCGAGCTCCCTGCCTACGCGGTCAATCTCCATGGCTCCGAGCACAAGATGGCCTATGAGATTGCCCGGCGCGGTGTAATCGCCCGGAATGCCAGTCTCGGACGAGCTTATCTCATAAATCTTGGCTATATCGTGCAGGATGACTCCCGCGCAGAGAATTTCATAATTTATATATGTGTAGATTGAGCAGACCGAGTCCGCGAGGCGGAGCATTGTCAGGGTGTGCATCAGCAGTCCGCCTCTCACGGCGTGGTGAAGTGCCTTGGCCGCAGGCCAGTAAATGAGCTTCTCCCTGTGATCCTGAAGGATAACCATAACGAGCTTCTTGATTTCTTCGTTTCTGAAATCTATGACAATCTTTTCGATCTCGTCATACATCATCTCGCCCGGAAGAACGGCGGAGGGCACATAGTCCTCGATGCGGACATCATCGTCATCGCGCACCGGTCTCATCATATCGACCCTGAACTGTTTCTCGTTGCTGAATATCACATAGTCTCCCCTGACCTTCACAAAGTCAAAGACATTGAACCGTGTGCCCGGCTCCTCGTGATAATCCCACCATTTCGCGTCGATATCGCCGTCGCTGTCGGAAAGGCGCATTGAGAGATAGGGAGCGCCCTTTGAGGTAATCTTTTTTTCGAGCGATTTGATTATGCAGTATCCGTCGTATTTTCCCTTGGAGTTCTGTGTGAAATTCATGGCAATGCTCCTTAAACGGCGTATTTTTCGCTGAATTTACTGAATGATTCTTTGAATTCAGGATCGTCTTTTTTGTATGCCCTGAGCGACTCATGCAGATTCATATTGTAATCGGCAAGGTCGATTACGGCGCCCGCGATATTTGAACAGTGATCCGAGGTCCTGACAAGGTCTGTCAGAAGATCTGACCAGATAAATCCGCTGTCAACCGAGCACTCACCTCTCTTGAGGCGTCTGATGTGATTTGACCTGAGCGTTTCGCCCAGACCGTCTATGACCTGCTCAAGCGGCTCAGCCTTTTTGGCGGTTTCCGTGTCGCCGTTGATAAATGCGGCATAGCTGAGCGCGAGGATTTCTCTGACGGCGTCGGTCAGCACTTTAAGCTCGCGCTTTGCCTCTTCGCTGAATCCGGCATTCTTTTCACGCGATTGCTCAAGAAGAAGCAGTATGCTCTTGGCGTGATCTGTAATCCTCTCAAAATCGCCGATAGAGCGCATGAGCTTTGTGACCTCGGCGCTGTCGGCATCGCTGAGATGGTAGGCGCTGATTTTCACGAGATATGTGCCGAGCATATCCTCATATCTGTCGGCTCGCTCCTCATCATCGCGGACACTCTGCGCCTTGTCTTTATCATATTTATCAATCAGCTCAATAACATCATTCATTGACTCAACCGCTATGCTCGCGAGGTCAACGGTAAGAATCCTGCTCTCCTCAATGGCGAGGGTGGGAGTTTTGAGCAGACGGTCATCAAGCATATTGTCGATTTCATCCTCTGCTTTGCCGGGTATGATCTTCATTACCGCCTTTTCAAGGAACGAACTGAGCGGAGTAATGATAATCATCGTGATAAGATTAAACAGCGAATGAACGAGCGCTATGCCGTAGAGCGTACCCGCCTTTGAAAGCAGCACCGGCGCAAACACCGCTTTTATGATAACGAAAACGGTGAGCAACACAGCGGCGCCGAATACGTTGAACAGCAGGTGAGCGAGCGCAGTCCTCTTTGCGCTCTTTGAGGCGTCAAGCGATGAGAGAATCGCCGTAATACATGTGCCTATATTCATACCCATTATGATCGGAATCGCCTTACCGTAGGTCATGGATCCGGTGGCGGAAAGCACCTGCAATACACCTATCGCCGCGGCGCTTGACTGGATGGCGGCGGTGAAGACAGTGCCGACAAGAAGACCTATAAGCGGATTGTCAAAAGCGATAAGCATACTCTGGAATTTAGGCATCTGCGAGAGCGGAGCAACCGAATCGGACATCATCTGCATACCGGTCATAAGCACGGCGAAACCGAGCAGGATTGTGCCCGTATCCTTTTTCTTCTGCGATTTGCAAAACATATAAAGGATAACGCCTATAAGCGCAAACACGGGCGAAAACGATGACGGCTTGAAAAGCTGAATAAAAATGTTTTCGCTGCTGATACCGCTG
>CACZTQ010000259.1 GCA_902784155.1 Oscillospiraceae bacterium | reverse complement strand
TTCTATATGACTCAGGCATCCACGAGGCCGCCCACATTCGTCTGCTTTGTCAACAGCGCGGAGCTCTTCCATTACAGCTATCAGCGATATATTGACAACAGAATCAGAGAGACCTTCGGCCTTGAAGGCACGCCGACAAGAATGGTAATACGCGAGAGGGAAACAAACAGGAAATGACAGTTTTGGGAATCGACCCCGGCTACGCGATAGTAGGCTGCGGAGTCGTCGAGAATAAGGATAACAAACTCAGGATGCTCGACTACGGTGCCATCCTGACTCAGGCGCACACCCCGTTTAATCTCAGGCTCGAAAAGATATACCGCGAGGCCGACGAGCTTATGAAAAAATACCCCATTGACGCCGTCGCCATGGAAAAGCTCTTTTTCAACACGAATCAGAAGACGGCGATAGACGTGGCGCAGGCGAGGGGAGTGCTGGTGCTCGCCGCCCAGCTCAACGGAATCCCCGTATTCGAATACACGCCGCTTCAGGTCAAGATGAGCGTCGTGGGATACGGCAGGGCCGAAAAGAAGCAGGTGCAGGAGATGACGAGGTTTCTCCTTCATCTCGAAAAGATACCAAAGCCCGATGACGCGGCCGACGCGCTCGCCATGGCAATCTGCCACTGCAACAGCGCCGGGTCACTGCTCGGGAAAATGAATCAATAATTCTTTACGAGGTATTCTATGTTTTACAGCTTAACCGGTAAGGTTGTCTTCACGGGCGAGAACGCGATAGCGCTCGACTGCTCGGGAGTGGCCTTTTATCTCAACACCACTTCAAACACTCTCAGAAAATGCGCCCCCGAGGGAGAGACGCAGACTCTTTACACTTATCTGAGCGTCAGGGAGGATGCCCTCGATTTATTCGGCTTTGCCGACAAGGCGGAGCTCGAATGCTACAAGATGCTTATCGGCGTTACGGGCGTCGGCCCCAAAGCGGCTGTTGCGATTCTCTCCGCGCTTACACCCGATTCTCTCGCCGTCGCGATAGCGGGAGATGACAGCAGGGCGATAACCGCCGCTCAGGGAGTCGGAGCCAAGATCGCAAACAGGATTATTCTCGAGCTCAAGGGCAAAATAGGAAATCTCGGGATTTCATCGGCAGCCGCGGGCGATATTGCCGCGGCGAAGAAGTCGGGAATCAGCAGCGCTGCCGAAGACGCCGTGAACGCTCTTGTGATGCTCGGCTACGGCAGGAGTGAGGCGAGCGTTGCCGTCGGCAGACTTGACGGGATTCTTTCAACAGAAGAGATGATAAAGCAGGCGCTCGCAAAACTTGCCAAAAAGCTTTAAGGAGAAACGCAGATGGATACCGATTATGAAAGCAGATTCGTAGGAGCCGAGTATTCGGCGTCCGAAGATAACGAAACCGAGCTTACCCTGCGCCCCAAGGTCCTCGATGATTATATCGGGCAGGACAGGGTCAAGGAAAATCTCTCGGTATATATTCAGGCGGCAAAGCAGAGGGGAGAGCCCCTTGACCACGTTTTGCTCTACGGACCTCCGGGTCTCGGAAAGACTACCCTCGCCGGTATTATAGCCAACGAGATGGGCGTCAATTTCAGAGTCACGAGCGGACCCGCCATCGAGAAGCCCGGCGACCTTGCGGCGCTGCTGACAAATCTCAGCGAGGGCGATGTGCTCTTTATCGATGAGATTCACAGACTTTCAAGGCAGGTCGAAGAGGTGCTTTACCCCGCCATGGAGGATAACGAGCTCGATATCATCATCGGCAAAGGGCCTTCGGCTAGATCAATCCGCCTCGACCTCAACAGATTCACCCTCGTCGGAGCCACGACAAGGGCAGGTCAGCTCTCGGCCCCGCTCAGAGACAGATTCGGCGTTATCTTCCGCCTTGAGCTCTATACCACAGAGCAGCTCGCGGAGATAGTCAACCGCTCGGCGGGTATTCTCGGCATAGGCATAGCTCCCGAGGGAGCCAATGAGATTGCCTCGCGCTCAAGAGGCACCCCGAGAATAGCTAACAGATTTCTCAAACGCGCCAGGGATTTCGCCCAGATAATAGGCGACGGCTCAATCACCAAGGAGGCGGCTGATATGGCGCTCTCCAAGATGGAGGTTGACAGCCTGGGCCTCGACTCCGTTGACCGTCTTATCCTCACCTCGATGATAAAGAATTACAACGGCGGCCCGGTAGGGCTTGAAACAATCGCGGCGGCCACGGGCGAAGAGGCAGTAACGATTGAGGATGTTTATGAGCCTTATCTTATGCAGATAGGCTTCCTCAGCAGGACTCCGAGAGGCAGATGCGTTACACCCGCAGGCTACGCGCATCTCGGAATGAAGATGCCCGGACAGCAGAAAATCGAAGGAATTTGATATATGCGCACAGCAGACAGATGGAAAGATTATGAGCTTATAGACTGCTCCGACGGTCAGCGCCTCGAGAGATGGAAGGATATAATCCTCGTTCGCCCCGACCCGCAGGTAATCTGGAAAACCCCAAAAGAGAATCCTCTCTGGTTCACTCCCCACGCCGTATATAACCGCTCAAATACGGGCGGAGGCAGCTGGCAGATTAACAGAAAGATGCCCGATGTCTGGCAGGTCGGATATGACGAGCTCAGATTCAGCATAAAAACTATGGGCTTCAAGCATACGGGGCTTTTCCCCGAGCAGGCGGTGAACTGGGATATGACTGCCCGTATCATAAAGCAGGCGGGCAGACCCGTGAAGGTGCTCAACCTTTTTGCCTATACCGGCGGAGCGACGGTATCCGCCCTCAGAGCGGGAGCGGCCGTCACACACGTTGACGCCTCAAAGGGGATGACTCTCTGGGCGAAGGAAAACGCCGCTTCGAGCGGAGTCGCCGGAGAGAGCGTGCGCTGGCTTGTGGATGACTGCCTCAAGTTTGTTCAGCGCGAGATAAGGCGCGGCAACAGCTACGATATAATCATTATGGATCCTCCCTCTTACGGCAGAGGACCCGGCGGAGAGGTCTGGAAGCTCGAAAACGAGATTTATTCTTTTGTCGAGGAGTGTTCAAAGCTCCTTAGCGAAAAACCTCTTATGATTCTGATAAACTCCTACACGACGGGGCTCTCGCCCAGCGTTATGGAATATATCCTTGCGGAAACAGCGGGAAAACAGACCGGCGGAATCACCGTGAGCGATGAAATCGGTCTGCCCGTGTCGTCAAAGCCGGGCAGAGTGCTTCCCTGCGGAGCGAGCGCCGTCTGCCTTATGAACGGAGCGGAGAAGGCGTATCAAAAATGAGAAAGAGACGGACGGTTTAATGATTGAATCCGTCCGGCGGAAAAATAATGAGAGAAAAACTTATTGAACTCAATAACGTGACATTCACATACGAAGCCGATGAGGACGGCACCCCCGGTTATACGGCGGTGCGCGATGTGAGTCTCGATATATACAAGGGCGAGTTTGTCGCGGTGCTCGGGCATAACGGCTCCGGCAAAAGCACCCTCGCAAAGATGATGAACGCCATATACGAGCCGACGGAAGGCACCGTCACGGTCAACGGCATTCTCGTTGACAGCGAAGAGAAGGGCGATGAAATCCGCCGTATCGTCGGTATGGTGTTTCAGAATCCCGACAACCAGATAGTCGCCACCATAGTCGAGGATGATGTTGCCTTCGGCCCCGAGAATCTCGGAGTCGAGCCGTCCGAAATCCGCAGGCGCGTTGACGAGGCTCTTAAAACGGTCGGGATGTATGAGCTCAGGGAGCGCGAGCCCCACAAGCTCTCGGGCGGCCAGAAGCAGAGAGTCGCCATTGCGGGCGTTCTCGCGATGCAGACTCAGGGAATTATCCTTGACGAGCCGACAGCGATGCTTGACCCGACAGGCAGGGAAGAGGTCCTTAAAACCATCATCCGCCTCAACAGGGAAATTGGCATTACAGTCGTGCTGATAACTCATTTTATGGATGAGGCCGTTCAGGCTGACAGAGTTGTCGTTATGGATAAAGGGGAAATCATTGCCGACGGTACCCCGCGTGAGATTTTCGCGCGCGGAGAATTCCTCAGGGAGCATTCCCTCGATGTTCCTCAGTCAACGGAGCTCTGCCGAAGGCTCGGCTTTGAAGAGTGCATACTTACTCCCGCCGAATGCGTTGAAAAGATATCCTCCGTGTTGGGAGGTGCCGCGCAGTGACATATCCGGTTGAGCTCAGAAACGTTTCGTTTTATTACTCGGCGGGCACTCCGATTCAGGTTGCCGCGCTGAAAAACATAAATCTTAAAATCGGCAGGGGAGAGCTTGTCGGAATAATCGGCCATACCGGCTCGGGAAAATCGACTCTCATTTCCCACTTCAACGGTCTTCTCAGGCCGTCGGAGGGCAGCGTCATTATTGACGGCGAAGACCTCGGCAATGATAAGGAAACCCTCAGAGCCGCGAGATTCAAGGTCGGTCTCTGTTTCCAGTATCCCGAGGCGCAGCTTTTTGAGGAGACCGTCGCCGGGGATATAGCGTTCGGCCCCAAAAATATGAAGCTTCCCAATGACGAGATTCAGAGCAGGGTCCTCAAGGCGGCGGAGTTTGTCGGCCTTCGGCCCGAGCTTCTCGACAAATCCCCGTTTGACCTCTCCGGAGGCGAAAAGCGCAGGGCGGCCATTGCCGGCGTTATGGCGATGGAGCCCGAGGTGCTCGTTCTCGACGAGCCGGCGGCGGGGCTTGACCCGGGCGGCAAAAACGAGATTCTCGCCATGATTACCGAATACAGGAAGAGAACGGGATGTACCGCGGTACTCGTCTCTCACAGTATGGAGGATATAGCGAATATCGCCGACAGGGTAATCGTTATGAACGGCGGAACTATCGCGATGGACGGCACCGTCAACGAGATATTCTCCCGCAGCGCCGAGCTTAAAAACATGGGTCTTAATGTTCCCGAAATAACCCGCATATTCATCCGGCTCAGAGAGCTTGGCTATGATGTGCCGACGGATGTTTATTCTGTTGAAAAGGGAGCGGAAATCCTCCGTGAAATTATCGGAAGGAGGAGCCCCTTATGATAAGAGACATTACATTCGGCCAGTATTATCCCGGCAAATCCGTCCTTCACAGGATGGACCCGAGAATGAAGCTCGTTCTCACATTCGCGATGATTGTCGCCGTGTTTATATGCCATAATTTTTACGCTCTTGCCCTTATGGTTGTCTTCGCGGTTTCGGCCGTCCTTCTCTCGCGGGTGCCGCTGAGAATGATTCTCAAGAGCATTAAGCCGATTCTCATAATACTCGCGTTTACGGCGGTCCTGAATATTTTTTACACAAAGGGAGGAGCCACCTATTTTGAATGGTGGAAAATCTCCGTAACGGAAAAGGGCGTCAACACCGCGATATTCACGGTTATCAGGATAATCGTGCTCGTGGTTATCAGCTCGCTCCTGACTTACACCACGACTCCCACCATGCTCACCGACGCGATTGAGAGGCTTCTTTCGCCACTCAAAATCTTTCATATCAAGGTTCACACTCTTGCTATGATGATGACTCTCGCGCTCAGATTCATCCCTACTCTGATTGAGGAAATCGAGAGAATCATGAACGCGCAGAAGGCGAGAGGCGCCGACCTTGAGAGCGGAGGGCTTATTCACAGGGCAAAGGCCCTCGTCCCGATTTTTATTCCCCTTATGGTCTCCTCTTTCAGAAGGGCCTATGAGCTGGCTTTCGCGATGACCTGCCGCTGCTACACGGGCGGCAACGGCAGAACGAGAATGAAGCAGATGAAGCTGCGCGCGGCGGATTTCATCGCGCTCCTGCTCTGCCTTGCGGTTATCGCGGGAATAATCGTGCTCAACATTTTCTTCACAAGAATTATTTAAACATAAACAGGTTGAATTATGCGAAATCTTCTGCTTACAATTTCATTTGACGGCACCGCCTATCACGGCTGGCAGGTGCAGGAAAACGCGGTCACGGTACAGCAGACTCTGCAGGACGCCTATGAAAGAATCACGGGCGCGCGCGATAATGTGACAGGCTGCTCGAGGAC
>CACZTQ010000258.1 GCA_902784155.1 Oscillospiraceae bacterium | reverse complement strand
TATGAGATAAGGCCGATGTTGGGACCTTCGGGGGTCTCGATGGGGCACATTCTGCCGTAGTGAGTGTAGTGAACGTCGCGGACTTCGAAACCGGCTCTGTCTCTTGAAAGACCGCCGGGGCCGAGGGCGGAAATACGGCGCTTATGAGTCAGCTCCGCGAGCGGGTTGGACTGATCCATGAACTGCGAAAGCGGAGATGAGCCGAAGAACTCGCGTATGGCAGTGGTGATCGGGCGGATATTTATGAGAGTCTGGGGGGTGATTTTCTCATCCTCTTCCTGCGCCTGAACAGCCATTCTCTCACGAACCACTCTCTCCATTCTGGAAAGACCGATCTTAAACTGATTCTGGAGCAATTCACCGACGGAACGGATACGTCTGTTGCCCAGATGGTCGATATCGTCAAGGTTGCCCACGCCCTTGGTAAGGCAGTTGACATAGTTGACGGAGGCGTATATATCGTCTCTTATGATGAACTTCGGGATGAGGTCATCGCAGCGCGCCTTCATCTCGGCCGCAAGCGCTTCCCTGTCATCGCCGCATTTGTCGATTATTTCTTTGAGAACGGAGAATCTTACCTTCTCGCCGATTCCCATTTCCTCGAGCTCGTCGGCGGTAAACATACCGGGCAGAAGAGCGAGGGGCTCAACCATACGGTTTGATGAAACGGTGAGCTCGGTACCGTCTTCGCATTTTACAACGACTCTCCAGACGCCGGCATTCTCAAGCTGCTGAACCTTCTCCTCGGTGAGCTCCTCGTCGGGAAGAGCGAGCACCTCGCCGGTCTCTTCGTCTATGACGGGCTGAGCGACAACGCAGCCGGGAAGACGGTTGAGAAGGGAGAGCTTCTTGTTGTATTTGTAACGGCCGACTCTTGAAATCTCGTATCTGTAGGGGTCAAAGAAGAGGGAGTCGATATTCTGCTGCGCAACCTCAAGGGTTACGGGCTCGCCGGGACGCATCTTTTTGAATATCTCCATGAGCGCCTCTTCGGTGTTTCTCGTCTCGTCCTTCTCGAGAGTTGCCTCGAGCTTTTCGTCAGCGCCGAAGAAATCGCGGATTTCCTGATTGGAGCTGAGACCGAGCGCGCGCACGAAGGTGGTCACAAGGAGTTTCTTGTTCTTGTCGATTTTGACATAGAAAATGTCGTTGACATCCGTCTCGTACTCAAGCCAGGCGCCCCTGTTGGGGTTGATGGTAGAAGCGTAGAGCTCCTTGCCGGTCTTGTCGTGAGTCATGCTGTAATAGACGCCGGGTGAGCGGACAAGCTGGGAAACAATGACTCTCTCCGCGCCGTTGATAACGAAAGTACCGCTCTCCGTCATAATCGGGAAATCGCCGAGATAAACCTCGGACTCCTTGACGGTACCCGTATTCTTGTTGTGGAGACGTACTGTCGCCCTCATGGGAGCGGCGTATGTTGCATCCCTCTCCTTGCACTCACGCACATTGTACTTCGGCTTGTCATCCACGCGGTAGTCAACAAAGCTCAGCACAAGGTTGCCCGAATAATCCGTGATATCCGCCATATCGCGGAAGGCTTCCCTCAGGCCGGTGTTGATGAACCAGTTGTAGGATGATTTCTGAATCTCGATGAGGTTGGGAATATCCATGACCTCATTGATTTTGCCGAAGCTCATACGTGTACAGCTTCCTCTTGTGACAGGCTTCACATTGAGCATCTGATAAAACCTCCGTTCTTTGTTTTCGGATTTTTCCGCCCTATATAAAAAGATAACAGAGCAAAAATAAATCCGCCGTAATAGGTCAAAATTATAATTGCTCTGCCGTTAAAAGTCAACGATAATTTTTGCAGTTAATATAATATACTTGATTTTTGTATATATGCACAAATTCCGGGCGTATTCCGCTGTAAAGTTTGTGAGACATTTCAGGAAATTTTTACGGGTTTTCTGTCCTTTTCAACTCCCGGAGGAAGCGGTCTGCTCAGACACGCGGTATAAAAATCGGTCGCGGCGCACTCGATAGAGAATATCCTTTTCGCCTCTTCGCCGAGCTCCGCTGTATCTGAAGTCCGCGAAATCACGGGCAGGGAGGCCCTGTCCTTCATCAGCGCGAGAAGCTCCGCTCCCCTGTCATTCATTGCGAGAGCGCGGATGTAGGGAGCGCCGCAAGCGCAATCCGGCGCCGTTATTCCGGTGAAGGCGCACATCACAATCCGCCTCAATCTCGCGTGAGAGTAGCGCTTCGTCTTGGCTTCCGAATATAATTCTTCGAGGGACGATGCCCTGCGGGAGGCGGCGAAAATACGGTTTTCGAGCCCCTCGGAGATACCGGGAAGAAGCGCGAAATCTTCCGCGGTCATTCTTCGCATATTGCACAAAACGGCCGCCTCAAATCTGTTGTAATCTACTATATTAAAAATTGTGTCAGAACCGTCAATTCCAGGTATGAACGGAGAATAATCCTCTCCGTTTTTTATCATTTTCCTTATTGCCGACGCGCTTGCGAATTCGCCCGTTTCATAAGGGGAATCGTGCGCGGTATTCCTGCGGAATGTCAGGGGCCTGACAGAGCTCCCCATTTTACTGAGAGCGCCGGCGTATTCGACCGCGAGGATATTATTCGGCTCACGGATGAGAGGCGTGAGCTCCGGAGCGATTTTCTCAAGAGCTCTCTCCCGGGCGGAGGCATAGGAGATGCCGGATTTAAGCTCACGGGCAATCAGATTATCGGTCTCTTCATCCGAGAGGATTCCGGCGCATTTTTCAATGAGCGCGGTGTCGCCGCACTCGCTGCCGAAAACGAGGGAGTCAACAACGCCCGTTGAGGAGAGAATCTCAACGCAGCCCCGCGCAAAATCACGGGCACCCGAGAGCGCGAAAGTCACGGGCAGCTGCAATATAAGGTCGGCTCCGCCTGCGACAGCCGCCGCGGCGCGCTCCCCCGCCTCGATAATCGCGGGCTCGCCGCGCTGAACAAAATTCCCGCTCATCACCGCCGCGACGTGAGTGAATCCGCTCTCTCTCGCCATACGGATAAGTCGGGCATGCCCGTTATGAAAAGGATTGAATTCCGCCGGTATTCCGCAGACCTTCACGGCTTCACCCCGCTTTCAAAAATATCCTTGAAAAATTCCGATTATGGGTATATAATAAAATAGTTAGTTAAACTTTTCAAGAAAAAAATTTTTTCGGAGTGATTTTTTATGAAAATTCTCGTTCTCAACTGCGGCAGCTCATCCCTCAAATATCAGCTTATCGATATGGAGGGCGAGGTGCTCCTCGCAAAGGGCATCTGTGAGCAGATAGGCGACGCAAACGCCACATTCACCCACAAGGTTCCTGCCGACGAAAGCAAGAATCTCAAGGCTCTCCCCTATCTTATGGCGGATCACGGCGAGGCCATCAAGCTCGTTATCAAGACTCTGGTTGACCCCGAGCGCGGCGTTATCGCCTCAACCGATGAAATCGGAGCCGTCGGCCACAGAGTTCTTCACGGAGCCGAAAAATTCAGCGCGAGCGTGCTTGTAACGGAAGAAGTAAAAGCCGCAATCAGAGAGTGCTTCAAATTCGGACCTCTTCACAACCCCGCAAACCTCAAGGGCATCGAGGCCTGCGAAAAGATTATGGATGTTCCCCAGGTTGCGGTTTTCGACACGGGATTCCATCAGACAATGCCCGACTATGTTTATCTCTACGCGCTTCCCTATGAATTCTACAAAGAGGACGGAATCCGCAAGTACGGCTTCCACGGCACGAGCCACAGATACGTTTCGGGCCGCTGCATCGACCTTCTCGGCGGCAAGGCGGAGGGCACGAAGATTGTCACCTGCCACCTCGGAAACGGCTCCTCAATCACGGCTGTCAAGGACGGCAAGTGCCTTGATACCACAATGGGCCTCACTCCGCTTGAGGGTATCATCATGGGCACACGCTGCGGCTCCATCGACCCCGCAATCGTTCCCACAATAATGAAAGAGCACAATCTCACTCCCGATGAGATGGATTCTCTTATGAATAAGAAGAGCGGTATGCTCGGCATAGCCGGCACCAGCGACAACAGAGAGATTGAAAACAGGGCAAAAGAGGGCGACCCCGTAGCGATGCTCGTTGAGTCAATGCTCTGCCACCAGCTCATCAAATATATCGGCGGCTACGCCGCGGCAATGGGCGGCCTTGACGCTGTCGTATTCACGGGCGGTATCGGCGAAAACAATCCGCAGTACAGAACAAGGGTCGCGAAGGCCATCTCCTTCCTCGGCACCGATATCGACGAAGAAAAGAACCACATCAGGGGCGAAGAGGTTGAAATCTCCGTACCCGGCTCAAAGGTGAAGCTCTTTGTCATCCCGACAAACGAGGAGCTTGTCATCGCGAGAGACACAAAAGAAATCGTCGATTCGCTTTAATCCCGCATATACCGGGGCGCGGTTTTCTTATGAAATCCGCGCTCTTGTTTTTTTAATTTTATGTTGAATTTTATTTGGGCGCAGTATATAATCAGTAAGAATCAAATCAATTTCCCGCGCACGGCGCGGAAACCTCATTGAAAGGAAATCCGATATGACAATCAGCAAAAAACTGACAGGGTCTGTTCTTGACATCACCCTCAAAGGGCGTCTTGACACTTCGACGGCACCCGACCTTGATGATGTACTCAAGGCAAATCTCGACGGCGTTACCGCGCTTGTTTTTGATTTTGAAGACGTTGACTATATCTCCTCCGCAGGTCTTCGCCTGCTTCTCACCGCTCAGAAGAGAATGAACAGGCAGGGCACCATGAAAATCAGAAATGTCCGCGAGCAGATAATGGAAATATTCGATGTCACGGGGTTTTCCGACATTCTTACCATTGAGTGAGCGCCGTAAAAATTCACACGGAACGGAAATGATTATATGGACAGTATATTTACAAAACTGATAGGCACCCTCGCCGTCATTCTCCTTGTTGCCGCATTCCTCGGGGGAAGCGATATCCTGACCAGATTTATGAACACGGATAAAAAGTGGAAATTCTCGGTCATCTTCGGCGTTCTCGGAGGACTGTTCGGTGCCTACGGCAATATTTCTGGATTCAATCTCAATGGAGCCGTTGTCTCGGTACGCGATATAGGTCCCATGCTCTCAGGCTTTGTCGGAGGACCTCTCGGCGGTCTTATCGCGGGTCTGCTTGCGGGTCTTCACAGGCTGACCTTCGGAGGCATCACAGCCAACGCCTGCGTTGTGGCCACCTGCTGTATAGGTCTTGCCAGCGGCCTGATTTCAAATAAATGGGACAAGACTGTCAGAAAGCCCTACGCCGCGTTTCTTCTCGGCTTCTTTTCGGAAGTGTTTCATCTCTGCGTTGTGCTCGTTATGGTCAAGCCGTTTGAAACGGCCCTCGATATAGTTAAGCAGATTGCCGTGCCATTTGTCCTCACAAACGCAATCGGCTTTGCCCTTATGGTAAGCATTATCACCTACACCGAGCGTCAGAGGTCGCTGGTGGTTGAGAAGGGGCGTTTACAGTCCGAGCTCGAGGTCGCGAATGTCATTCAGCACTCTCTGCTGCCCGTCATAGACACGACTTATCCGGGGCGCAAAGAAGTTGACATCAGCGCTTTTATGGACGCCGCGAAGGAAGTCGGCGGAGACTTCTATGACGTGTTTTTCATTGACAGCAACCGTATGGCTGTTGAAATAGGCGACGTTTCGGGCAAGGGCGTTCCCGCGGCTCTGTTTATGGCGACCGCAAAGACGGTCCTTCAGAACTGCATCAGGGATATACCCGATCTTGCCGAGGCGGTCTCGGTGGCAAACAACGTTCTGTGCGCGAGAAACGAGGCGGATA
>CACZTQ010000257.1 GCA_902784155.1 Oscillospiraceae bacterium | reverse complement strand
GATGAAGTCTGCAGCCCGTCGCCGCGCAGGTGCGCGCGATGTTGCCGGTATTCTGGGGTATCTGCGGTTCAACCAGAACTATATTGAGAACTGCCATAGGTTTATCCTTATGAATTGAATTTGCTCATTGCTCTGTCTGTTTCGCCGGAAACCATCATTTCAACGGCGCTCACGGCATTCTCCGCCGCCTGTCTCATAAGCTCCGCCTCATCCTTTGTAAACGAGGAGAGAACCCAGTCGGCAAGATCCATTCCGTTATCGGGCTTTTTGCCAACGCCCAGTTTGATTCTCGGAAAATTATCGGAATTGAGATGATAGATTATGCTCTTGATTCCGTTATGCCCTCCGTCCGTACCCTTGCGGCGGATTCTGAGCCTGCCGCATTCAAGGGAAATATCGTCAAAGACAACGATAATATTCTCGGGCGGAATCTTGTAGAAGGCCGCCGCCTCCCTCACGCTCTGACCGCTGTTATTCATAAAGGTCTGAGGCTTTAGCAGAAGGCATTTGTGAGAGTTTATATCGGCGGATTCGCACACGGCTTTGAATTTGATTTTATTGAGCTTCACGCCGTATTTATCCGCGAGCATATCGAGAAAGACAAAGCCCGAATTATGCCTTGTGGTCTCATACTTCGCCCCGGGATTCCCGAGACCCGCGATGATGAATTCGGGAGGGCCGGGCGAGACTCTGTTCTTTTTGAAAAAAAGCATATCAGCCGACCTTCAGTTCAATCAGATTATCCTGCGGAATATCATTGAAGCTGCCGCCGCTGACGGGAGCGTAAAGCAGGGTAATATCCTTTTTTTCGACCATCTTCCTGACCTCATCCATAGAGGGGTCGGGCGAATGGACAAGCACCGTGAGAACTATTGAGCCGTCTTTGTTTTCGGGTATCGTGACCGCAGAGCCGCCTACGCCGCGGCTGATATAGAGACCGTCTTTGCCGTTTTCGGCAATATCCGCCTTTGTGAAGGCGAGCACGGAATCGGTATTATTCTCGATAAGAAGGAAAACGTTATAGGCAAGCCATTCCTCGGGCTTTTTGAGGAAGCTGTCGATTTCTTTTTTATCCATATCCATTCCGTTTCCGAGAAGCTGAATGTATCTGTCGGGGTACTTGCGGGCGCTGTCAAATATATTAGCGTCCTCGGAAAAATCCTCGATAACGGCGGTGACATTGCCCCCGGTCTTCTTCCCGCCGAATTTGAATACGGCAAACGCTATGCCCGCGCCGACGGCGAGTATCAGAAGAACCGCAAGAATTATTTTAACTGTCTTATTCATAAAACCATCTCCGGAGCCCTTTTTATTCGGTTTATTATCTCACAAAGAGAATAAAAAAACAATACGGAATTAAAAAAATTCAATAATCGTTTAAAAATGAGATTAAAAATAATATATAAATATTCGGCTGATTTTGATTGACAAATCAGGCAGTTCACCTTAAAATATTTACAGTAAAAATTCAAAGGATATATATGAAAAATCTGCTTCCTTATTTCAGAGGGCAGCGCGTAAAATGCGTTCTGGCTCCTCTTTTTAAAATGCTTGAGGCGACGCTCGAGCTGATTGTTCCGCTGATTGTGGCGGATATAATCGACAGCGGCATCGCCCGCGGCGACAGAAACTATATAATTTCAAGATGCCTGCAGCTGATTATTCTCGGCTTTGTCGGGCTGGTATTTTCCGTTACGGCGCAGTATTTCTCGGCGCGGGCGGCTGTTTCGTTTGTCAAGGAGCTCAGACACGGTATATATAAGAAAGTGCAGAGTCTGTCGTTTTCTCAGTTTGATTCAAGCGGTACCTCGACACTCATAACAAGGCTTACCGGGGATATGGACAGCGTTCAAAGCGGAGTAAACCTTACTCTGCGTCTGCTTCTGCGCTCCCCCTTCGTAGTATTCGGCGCCTGCATAATGGCGTTCAGGGTTGATACAAAAGCGTCGGTGAGCTTCGCGGCCGCCGTGCCGCTGATGAGCATTATAATTTTCGGGCTCATGATGCTGACAATCCCTCTCAACAAAAAGATAAGAGAGGCCCTCGATTCAGCTC
>CACZTQ010000256.1 GCA_902784155.1 Oscillospiraceae bacterium | reverse complement strand
CGCTCCGAAGCAGGTGCCCGCGTGGGCGCACGTGGCTCCGAGCGACATATACTCTGTATCTATGAGGATATCCGACTGCCCCTGCGGATTCTCCGCGGCGGGAATCGTCGAAATATCGTAGCCGCAGATTATCGCGAATTTCATTCCCCTGCTCTCGCAGTCTCTGAGTATGCTCTCGAATTTATTCTGAACGCCGTAGTGATAGCTGTCTATCCTCCTGATGAGCCCCGCGTATTCCGAAGGGTCGAGGAGTTTTTTCTTTGCGCTCTCATAATATTTGTCGGGGCAGAATGACCAGATTGCCGGCATAGTGCCGAATATCTTCATAAGCTCCTCGTTGAGGATTGTCTCATAGCGGTCATCAAACATATCCTGAAGGACATTTGTAAGATAAGGCAAAACGCCGTAGTCGTTGAGCAGCGAAATCAGCGCTCCGACAAGCTGACCCGAGGGGGAATATCCGAGCAGCCCTTTGAAATAGAGCTCAAGAGCGTCGGATTTGCCTCTGAGGCTGACCTCGGAATTGAAAAGATGGCCTATGAGCGAAAGCCCCTTATATGCGGGCGAGAGGAAAAGAATCTTTGAAACGTCTTTATTCTTATACATCGAGAGATAGGCCGCGACAACCGTGTTGCCCTGGCTGTGGCAGACAACGGCAACCTTCTTGTGGCCCGTCAGATTCTTGATGTATTTAATATATTCATTGAGACCCTTCGCGTTATCCATCGGGTCAAGCCTGAAATCGTAATAATATGAATACTGCGATTTTTCATTGAATTCATCCGCCTGGGTATCGTAGCAGTAGTCAGCAACCCTGTGCCTGTCCTGCGTGGGAAGCTCTCTCTTTTCGAAGGTGACATTATAGAGCGAGTCGCCGTTTGAATCGCAGGCAAGACGCCCCATCATATATTCGAGCACCTTCATGAAATCCTCGGCGCTCCTCGCGGTGTTGCCCGTGATTGTGAGATTGTTTATGAGATCGACCGCCGCGGGTATGCTCCTTATTATCGACTGAGCATTCGGAGGGAATACCTGAACGGGGCGGGCGGAATCGACATTCTCATAGAGAGGATATGAACCGAATCCGTGAACATAGACGACGGGGTCGGTGCCGCAGTTACAGTACTGCCCGTCGGCGGCGGCAAAAAGCGATACTGAGGCCGCAATCAGAAGCGCCAAAAGAATCGAAACGGCTTTTTTCATTTCTTTTCTCCTCTCATTTATAAAGCTCCGCCTGAGCGGTGGCGAGCTTGTCGCATCTTTCGTTTTCGGGGTGGCCGTTATGACCTCTCACCCAGGTAAAGGTATAGGTATGGGGCTCGAGCAGGGCGAGAAGCTCCTGCCAGAGAGCGGTGTTTGGAATCTCTTTGCCGCCCTTCTTCCAGCCTTTTTTAATCCAGTTATATATCCAGCCTTCAAGAAACGCCTTGCACACATAGGATGAATCGGATGTGATGACAATCTCGCAGGGCTCTTTGAGCGCTCTGACCGCTTCTATGACCGCCGTGAGCTCCATACGGTTGTTTGTGGTGTCGGGCGAGCCGCCGCTGAGCTCCTTCTCGCGGCCGCCGTATCTGAGGATTGCGCCCCAGCCGCCGGGCCCCGGGTTTCCGGAACAGGCGCCGTCGGTAAAAATATCCACATGCTTCAAATTCATCATTCCCGAAAAAGATTATACATTGCTATTATAAACATTTTATAAAATCAATACAAGTGTTTGAGCAAAAAAATCCCGGCAAACGAGAAAAAATATGTGAACAGGCGCTTCAAATCACACTACGGGTAGTGCCTCCGCCTTGACAATTATCCAATATGTGGTATAATTATAAAGATTTATTTAAAACACGAGGGATAAGATGGCTAAGAAAAAAGAGTATAATAACGACAGTATCAGGCTGCTCAAAGAGGAGCAGAGAGTCCGTGAAAAGCCGGCGGTTATCTTCGGCTCCGACGGGCTTGACGGATGCGAGCACGCCATATTCGAAATAGTATCAAACTCGGTTGACGAAGCGCGCGAGGGCTACGGCGACAGGATAATAGTCACGAGATTTGAGGACCACTCCGTCGAGGTGCAGGATTTCGGCAGAGGTCTTCCCGTTGACTATAACACCAAAGAGAAGAGATACAACTGGGAGCTGCTCTTCTGCGAGCTCTACGCCGGCAGCAAATACGATAACAACAGCGGCAGCAACTATGAATTCTCGCTCGGTACAAACGGTCTGGGCCTTTGCGCCACGCAGTACGCCTCGGAATATATGGAGGCGGAGATTCACGCGGGT
>CACZTQ010000255.1 GCA_902784155.1 Oscillospiraceae bacterium | reverse complement strand
TTTTTTTGCTTTGTTTGACTGCAGGTGCCCGATAAGATGCGCTTTGCACGAAGACAAATCAAGCTCCGATTCTTTTGACTCGAATTCCTGTACCCTGTTTTCGCCGATAAGGGTTACTCCGCTGTGTATCGCGTGATTGATTCTTTCGCTGTCTATCGTCTTGGTGACGGCCATGAGCGAAACATCATTCTCTCCCCTGCCGGATTTTACTGCGGCCCGGGCAATTCTTTCACGGATAACTTTCAGATTCTCGGTAATGCTTTCAAACTCCGTTTCATTAAATAACTTTTCCATCGGAAAGCTCCTTTCCCGAAACGACAATCTCATCGTATTGCGCGAGCCAGCCGGCGACACCCGCCTTATTCTCGGCTATAACGAAATTATCATCGGAGTATATTTCTTCAATGCGGTTGAACTTAATGAGATTGCCTTCTTTGATATAGACGCCGGGAAGATTCTTGTCGTTGAATCTGACGGCATCTTTTCTAATTTTGATTCCGGTGTAATCCCTGATGATTATTTTGCCCGAAACCTTCCTGAGCGCGGATAGCTCCTCATTCATAAAGGAACACTTGAAAACGGCAAGGCAGCTGCCGTCGTCCGTCATCCTCTTGGAATACAGCCTTGAATCAACCGTTTCGGATTCGCTCTCGCCGAACATAAGGCGGATTTTTTTGCCGACCTCAACACCGGTAAGGCGCTCCGCGGGGACCATACACGCGGCGTACCACTCGAAGCCGTTTATAACCTTGCCCATCGTGTTATCGGAGACCTTCTTCTTTTCGGTTTCAAAGGCCTTCTCAAGCTTTTCGGGAGTGATATCGTCAATCTTGTCGGCGGTGAGCACTCTTTCGAATCCGTCGGGCTTGCTGACATAATAACCGGCAAAATCGGTCTTGATGATTTTTGAGGGCTTTACAGAGGTGAGCTTCTGAATCTGTTTTTCGAGAGCGATTATCTTATCCGTACAGTCAAGCTCATAACCGAGAGAGATGCTCTTTCTCGAAACGTTTTCGCTGAAAGAAAGCTCATCCCCGGTTATATCCGAGAATTTATTATAGTAAACGGAATCAAGCATGGAATAAAAATCCCTGTTAGTTTCTTCCGTAAGTTTTTCCATATCAAGATTTGCAAGCTTTACCTGGCTGTCAATCTTCTTATATGTCTCAAGCTTTTTATTAAGCGAAAGAGCTTTCGCGTAGTTTTCGGCATCCTTTTCGCGTGAAAAGATTGCGGCGATATCGCTGCCGCTGCTGACCTTTCCGCCGTTTTTGGCAAGAGAGACAACCACGCCCGATGAATCGGAGGTTATAATATGCTCCTCTCTGATAATATACATTTCGGCATCTATTGTCTCGGAAACAGACTGGACATAGGCGGTCTGAGTCCTGTAATTATTGCCGGAGGATTTATAAGCCCCGATCACGATGTAAACACCTACTATCGCAACCATTATCAGGGCGAGTATCCGCGTAATTTTATCCGAATTCATCCGAGATTCTCCTTAACGTAACCGTTAACATCATTTATCAATGCCGAAGCATCGGCATACTCATCTATATAAAAGAATCTGATTCTTTCATCGCGTCTGAACCAGGTCAGCTGGCGCTTCGCGTAGCGTCTTGTCTGCATTTTTATATTCTCAACGCATTTTTCGAGCGTCTCCGCCCCTACAAAATAAGGCAGAAGCTCTTTGCAGCCTATAGCCTGAACGGCCGTACCCGAGGGATTCCCTTCAAAGAATGAGCGGGCTTCATCGACAAGGCCGGCGCTGAGCATCATATCTACACGCCTGTTAATTCTTTCATAAAGATAATCTCTGTTTTTACAGTCAAGCCCTATAGCCGTCAGCCTGTAAGGGGAAGGCCTGAGCCGCGAGAGGCGGTCCTGCTCGGTCTTGGTCCTGCCTGTGGCGTGATATATTTCGAGAGCGCGTATTATCCTGCCGAGATTGTTTGAATGTAGCTTCGCGGCAGTTTCGGGGTCAACTCTGCGGAGCTCCTCAAGGATAGCTCCGGCGCCCTCTTTTTCCGCTCTTGATTTGAGATGATTCCTGTAATCGAGGTCGGTCTCTTCATCTATAAACTCAATGTTGTCAACAAGCGATGAATAATAGAGCCCCGTCCCGCCGACAAGCACCGGGAGCCTGCCGCGCGAATGAATATCCGCGACGGTCTCTTTTGCAATCCTGCAATAATCCGAAACGCTGAATATCCTGTCGGAGGAAGCAAAGCCGATAAGATGATGGGGAATCCCCTCTTTCTCCTCTTCGGTGGGCTTTGCCGTTGAAATATTCAGCCCTTCATAAATCTGCATAGAGTCGCAGGAAACAATTTCGCCGTCAAATCTCTTTGCGATTTCAACTCCGAGCTTTGTCTTGCCCGACGCGGTCGGACCGACAACGGCAACAAGCGGAATCTTATATTCTTCCAAAATTCTTCTCCAATTCTCTGCGGGTCATTTCGATAAGAACGGGTCTGCCGTGAGGACAGTATCTGATATCGGGCATTGAGAGGAGCTGAGAAGCAAATTTTTCCATCTCATACCTCGAAGTGAAATTGCCCGATTTGATTGCGCTTCTGCAGGCAACGGAGTGATAAATCCAGTCAAGCTTTTCGTACATGACATCCTGTCTCTTTGAAACAAATCTGCCCGCTATCTCCGAAATCACAAACGGGATATCGTCCGGCCCGAGCTCCATGGGGCAGGCCCTGACCAATACGGTGCCGCTGCCGAAATCCTCAACCTCAAAACCGGATTGGTTAATAAGTTCAAGATTATCCGTTACAGCCGAGTATTCGTCCTTGGGAAGATTGACGCTCACGGGCGCGAGAAGCATCTGCGTGCTCCTGTCTTCCCCCGCCGCCCTGAGGCGCTCATATATAATTCTCTCGTGAGCCGCGTGCTTGTCGATTATAATCAGCTTGTTTTTATACTCGCAGATGATATAAGTCTCAAAAGCCTCGCCCACAAGTCTTAATTCGTTTTTGTCAAACTCCTCGCCCGGTGCGGGAGCAGGAATCTCTTCAGCCTTTTCCTCTGTGTTCTCCGCGGCCGTTTCTTTTGCGGAGACGGGCGGTGAATTCAGTAGAATGTCATCCATACTCTCTATGGAGTCATCGTCTCCCGGAAGAGTCTCTTCCGGCGCCGCGGCGGTCAGAGTTGTCGAGGGAACATATTTAACAGGAGCTTCCCTGCGCGTTTCGGGCTCCGGCTGTGTCTTTTTGCCGGAATCCGTTTTTACCGAAACATTCTGCCAGAAAGAGCCGGAGTCTCTGTCAATCTTCAGCTGCTCGGGCGCCTTC
>CACZTQ010000254.1 GCA_902784155.1 Oscillospiraceae bacterium | reverse complement strand
TCAATTAGCTTATTTTAATGTCAATTAAGAACAATAAAATCAAGCAAAGAAAAAGCCCCGAACCCGTTGAAAAATAAGGGTTCAAGGCTTCTCAATACTGGTGATCCACCGGGGACTCGAACCCCGGACACCTTGATTAAAAGTCAAGTGCTCTACCGCCTGAGCTAGTGGATCATATTTGACGCTCACATATAATATCCTATTTGAGCGTGATTGTCAAGAGTTATTTTTTAATAAAAAAATTTATATTTTTACGTTTTTCTTTGCTTAAATTATCATTGATATTATACGCGGGAATGTATATAATGATAACATAAGCTATTGCGGGATGTGGTCAAAATGAATCTCAAAGTGCTGGCCGGAATACTTATTCCCCTTCTCGGCACTACTCTGGGCGCGGGCGTCGTCTTCTTTATGAAAAACGAGATGTCGTCAACTCTGCGCAAAATTCTCACGGGCTTTGCCGCGGGCGTCATGGTCGCCGCGTCATTCTGGAGCCTGCTCGAGCCCTCGCTCGAAGAATCCTCTCACATGGGGAAGCTGTCGTTCATTCCGGCTGCAGTCGGTTTTCTTATCGGCATTTCTTTTTTGCTTGTCATCGACCTTGTTACCCCTCACGTGCATCTGAATAATCAGAATGAGGGCCCCGAAAGAAAGGGCCTCAGCCACAACACAAAGCTTTTCCTCGCGGTAACGATACACAATATACCCGAAGGTATGGCGGCGGGCGTTGTCTTTGCCGGCTGGCTTTCGGGCAAGGCGTCAATCAGCATAACATCCGCGCTCGCTCTCTCAATCGGCATCGCGATTCAGAATTTCCCCGAGGGCAGCGTTGTTTCGACTCCCCTGCTCGCGAGCGGAATGTCGAAGGGCAAGACCTTCCTCTACGGCTTCCTCTCGGGCGTTGTTGAGCCGATAGCGGCGATTATCACCATTGTCGCCACCGCTCTTGTCGTGCCCGTGCTCCCCTATCTTCTCTCATTCGCGGCGGGAGCCATGATTTATGTCGTCATCGACGAGCTGATTCCCGAAATGGCGGCGGACAAGCATTCAAATTCGGGCATAGTCGCCTTCGCGGCGGGCTTTGTCCTTATGATGATTCTCGATGTGGCTCTCGGATAAAGAAGCGCGCCGGGTATCGTTTAATTGATTTTTTAATAAGAGGGCGGATTATCCTCCCGATAAAAAAGGAGATTTCAAAATGAAAAAAATTCTTGCAGTATTGATGGTTCTTGTCATTGCCGCGGCTCTCGCAGCCTGCGGAGCAAAGACCGAAGAAGCCGCAAAGCCCTTCAAGGCAGGCGTATGGTCCGTTCTTAAAGACGGAGAAGAAGTCGCGACCTACACATTCACCGAAAACATGAAGGAATGCGCTTATGACAGCGCTGTTTCCGGAGTACCGTTTGATTATGAAATCGACGGCAGCACCTACATTTTCCACCTCGGCTCGGCAGACGACGTTTCAAAGGCAACCGCAGTATTCACAGACGACAACAACTGCACCCTCACCTGGGAAGAGCCCGCAAGGGAAGAGGTTCTCAGATTCAAGGGCGCTGTTACGGGCGCGGAAGAATCCGCCGATGAGAAGAGAGCGGCCGATGAAGACGTTATCCCCCTCGTCATCAACAGCGAGCCCGTTGTCATAACCGCAAAAGACGGATTTGACAATGCCGGTGTCACCGTTCGCAAGTGCGACGCTACCGCGAAGTATTCCTTCAAGGCGAGCGGCGATGTTGAGTGGAAGGTATTCGTTCTCAGCGAGAAATTTGAAGACGGCGCAAGATACCTCGTTCAGTCCAGGACTCCCGACCTCATCGGCAACGGAGTTCTTGACATCAGCGAAGGCAGCTACATTTATTTCGCATGCGGCGAAAACGCATTCACAGCCGACGCTCCCTCAGACGCGAGCCTTACGGTTAACTACGCCGAAGGTCTCACCGGATCATATCAGGATTCCGTTTCGCAGAGAGCCAGCGCTCAGGTAATCGACAGTAGCGACGGCGTCAACATCATCGTTCACTGGGGCGGCAGCGCAACAGAGGCCTACACCTGGACAATGAACTGCACAAGAGACGGCGACAAGCTCAGCTACAAAGACTGCAAAAAGGTATTCCTCAACCTTGACCCCGCAAACGAAAAGAATGAGGTCGAGTATGAGAACGGCGAAGGCTACTTCACCGTCAAAGACGGCAAGCTCCTCTGGGACGGAGCCGCCGAGGAAGACTGCGCCTCCTGCGTATTTGAGCCCGTTCCTCAGGCATAATCAATGCATAACAAAACACAGAATTATAATAATCGGCCCGCAGAGCTCAAGCCCTGCGGGTCTGAATTTTGATGTATCGGGACTGATTTTTTACTGTGATGTAATCTCCACCGCCCTGGCCCTCTCCGAGAACGGGGGCGAACCGCCGAAGCGCCGCCTGTGGCGGATGAAGCGAGGCGGTGAGGTGAAGAAACAAGGAG
>CACZTQ010000253.1 GCA_902784155.1 Oscillospiraceae bacterium | reverse complement strand
TGTTTGTCTCTATGATTTTCGCGTCTGTCAGGCGGCTGTCAAACAGCTCCTTAACCCACTCGCGCGGAATAATATTGGGGCCGTGTTTTTCGCCGGTATGAAGCTTTACGGCGAGTTTCCCCGTCAGGTTTGCGCTGACCCTGTCAAATACTTTGAGAAGGCCTGCGGCGCTGAGGTCGCGGGTGAAAAATACTGCGCTTTTATCGGACATAGCAACGTTCCTTTCTTTAAATTTAACATATAATTATATATTGCCGGCGCGGATTTGTCAATTTTATTTGATATTTGAAAAGAGGTATGGTATTATCAAAAAAGAAAGCTGAATATAAAATGAGGAGAGAGAAAATGGAGCTTATTGACAAAGGCAGAGGGCTGCTGCTCTCGCTTAAAAAATACTGGAAGGAGCCCCCTGAGGGCAGATTCGTTCCTTTCAAAGAAATTGCGGCCATAGCCACGGGCGGAATGGGCGTCAGGTTCATTGTTTACTGCGTATCGAATATGATAATCAGCATCGGCAATGTGCTTATCGGAAACACCATCGGCATCACGCCCTCGGCAATGTATGTGATTTATATAATCAGCATACTGTCGGGCTTCCCTCTCACGGCGCTCAGGGCAAATATGATTGACAACACGCGCAGCATGAAGGGAAAGTATCTGCCTTATATCCTGAAGATGGGCATTCCCACGGTGCTGCTCGGAATCGGCTTCGTCTGGGCTCCCTATGAGAGAATGTCGATGGCGCTCAAATGCGTGACGGTGCTGCTCTTCAACATAGGCTTCCAGTTCTTTTATAATTTTTACAATGACGCTTACGAGAGCCTCATAAACGTCATTTCTCCCAACACGATTGAGAGGACGGATATTTATGCCGTACGCTCTGTCGTTGAGAATTTTTCGCCTTCGATAGTCGGAATCTTTCTCCCCATCGCCGCGAGGATGATAACCGGCAGCAACACGCTCTATGACATGAGGGTTTACAGATTTCTCTACGCCCCTCTGCTCGTTGCGGGCTTTGCCGTTTCGATGCTCGTTTATGCAAACGCGAATGAGAGAATAGTGCAGCCCAGGAGCAGGGTGATTCAGGTGCGCTTTGCCGACGCCTTCAGGGCGGTTGCGCGCAACAAATATTTCTGGATTATTTCACTCGCCGGGTGGATAGGCTTCCTCGAGGGCTCGTTTGCCCAGATACTCGGCTGGATGTATAACTATCAGGGCGCCTGCTCGGCGGGGCAGTATTCAATAATAACCGCGATTTACGGCAACGCCTCGCTCTGGCCTAATCTTTTCGGCCCGGCGCTCATAAGAAGATACGGCAAGAAAAAAATACTCATTGTCAGCAATCTGATGAATGTTTTTCTCATCGCCCTTATGCTCCCCGTTATAAAGGTGCAGGGTCCCTCGGCGATATGGCTGCTGCTTGCCTGCCTGTTTGCAAACGGGCTCATCACCGCGCTCGGCCACTTTATCGGGCCGAGCCTCAACGCCGATATAAGAGACTATCAGCAGTATATAACGGGCGAGAGAATTGACGGAATGTTTGCCGCCGTCGGCCTCATAGGCAATGTCATTACGCTCGCCACGAGCTCCGTGCTTCCCGCAATCTATGAGAGGGCGGGTCTCAACGAGGCGACCGCCGTTTCGCTCGGCTTCACAAGCGGCAACGTCTATGATGTGCTTTACAATCACACCTATTTCACACATATCTGCTCCGTGCTTATCGTCGCCTCGATAGTCGGCGCGGCGCTCAACGCCATTCCCTTCTTCTTTTATAATCTCACCGAGGCGAAGCAGAAGGCGATGGTCAGCGTGCTGAGAATCAGAGCCGCCTTTGAGGATTACGGAAACGGAGCCGTTGACGAGAGCGGTCTCGACGAAGCGCTCGCCATCATAAAGGAGGCGGAGGCTTTCTCGGGCGAAGAGAGCGTCAACGAATCCTCCTTCAGAGGCAAGGAGCGCAGGGCGGCGAGAGAAAAGAACGAAAAGATTGAGATTTCGCGCCTGGTGCTCGCCGAGCTCGGCAAATTCAACACCCCCGGGGGCATCGCCGCCGTTGAGAGGGCAAAGAGGATAGCCGAAGCCGGGCCGGGAGGATTCCGCGAGCATATTTCCTGCGATATCGCGGCCGCGAAGAAGCTGCCGAAGAATACCCACGAAGAGAAGAAAATCCGCTCCGACGCCGTGAGAGACGCGCGCGAGGCTGTCCTCTCCGCGAAGGCGATTGAGAAGTATTACCCCGAAGGCCTTACGGAATATGATATGTCAAAGCTGAATTGCCTGTTTGAGCGAAGCGATGAGAACAGCGTCGCGATTGCCGCGACTCTCGACGCGATGAAGGCCGCGCGCGAGAAAAAGGACGCGGCGCAGGTTAAGAATCTCAAAGCGGAGCTTGCCTCTCTGAGGACGGAAAAGAAGAATATCGACACCCTCATAAACAGCGAAACAACCGCTTACTCCGTCTATAACAGGGCGGCGAAACCGTATCTGAGGGCGGTGAGACTGCTCGGCGAGAGCAAAAACTACGCAAAAGCCATAGAAACCGTGAACTCAATAAAATAAAGGAAAGCGGGATTTTCCTAATCTTTTTCAACAAACAAAAAGCGGTTTTTTTGTTTATGATAACAAAAATAAAACCGGGAGTATAAAAACAGTTGACTTTTGCACTTTAATTATATATCATTACAAAGAATAATCTGAAAAGGATGCTTTATGTCAAATGAGAAAAAACCCGCAGATGTAAACAATCTGGCCGTTCTGGCCGCCGCGGGTGATGACGCAGCGATGGCCGAGCTTATCGCGCGGATTATGCCGGTTGCTTCGGCAAAGGCGTCATTTCTGAATTTCGGAAAATCGAGGATTTCAGACGACGACCTTGTTCAGGAGGGTATGCTCGGGTTTCTCGAGAGCGTCAAAAAATTTGACCCGTCAAAGGGAGTCTCGTTCAAGACCTTCGCCGATTCCTGCATAGAAAACAGGATAAAATCCGCGCTCAGGAGCAACTTCAATAACGGCAACGCGGCGCTCAGCGGAGCGGTATCGTTTGACGAGGGTCCCGAAGTCCGCAGCCCCGAAGACCCGGTCAGGATTGCCGAGGATTCAGAGCAGAGAGAAAGAATCCGCAGAATCTCGGGCGAGCTGCTCTCGGAGTTTGAGCAGGCGGTGCTTGAGAGGCGCCTGAGGTATGAGAGCTATGCCGACATAGCGTCGGAGCTCGGCTGCACCGAAAAGGCGGTTGACAACGCGCTGCAGCGTATCCGCAAAAAACTCAAGGATTTTTTCTGATTCCCGTTTCACATCATAATCAATGCCGGCTCACCGGCCGGCTGATATATGCCCCCGTAGCTTAAAGAAGAGCGTTGTACTTATCAAAGGTGGCGGTGCGAATCCGTCCAGGGCAATTTTATTTCAAGTGAGGTTATTATCCATGTACGAAGACAAGACTCTCATCTGCAAGGAATGCGGTAACGAATTCGTTTTCACCGCAGGCGAGCAGGAGTTCTACGCTGAAAAAGGTTTCGTTAATGAGCCCCAGCGTTGCAAGCCCTGCCGTGACGCAAAGAAAAATGCGGCTCGTGGTGAGCGTGAATGGTTTGAAGCAACTTGTGCATCCTGCGGTGGAGTTGCAAAAGTTCCCTTTAAGCCGCGT
>CACZTQ010000252.1 GCA_902784155.1 Oscillospiraceae bacterium | reverse complement strand
ATTCTGCATCCCCGGTTCGGTTGCAGACCGCCGCAAGGTCGGCCTCGGCCACGGTAATCTCGGCAAGATGCTCCTTGAAGAGGATACCGAGTGCTTCGCATTCCTCGCGGGCCACGAGTCATTCGCAGCCGCCGAGGGCGCAATCGGCATCGCCGAAAAGGCAAACAAGGTCCGTCAGAAGCCCCTTCGCGTTATCCTTAACGGTCTGGGCAAAGATGCCGCTCAGATTATTTCGAGAATCAACGGCTTCACTTATATAGAGACAGAGTATGATTATTTCACCGGCGAGCTCAAGGAAGTCTTCCGCAAGTGCTACTCCAAGGACCCCAACAGCTCAAGGGCAAAGGTTAACTGCTACGGCGCAAACGATGTTCAGGAAGGCGTTGCCATTATGTGGCGCGAGAATGTTGATGTTTCCATCACCGGAAACTCAACCAACCCGACAAGATTCCAGCATCCCGTCGCGGGCACTTATAAGAAAGAGCGCGTCGAAGCCGGCAAGAAATATTTCTCGGTAGCTTCCGGCGGCGGCACCGGCCGTACCCTTCATCCCGACAATATGGCTGCGGGTCCGGCTTCCTACGGTATGACAGATACCATGGGCCGTATGCATTCCGACGCTCAGTTCGCAGGCTCCTCCTCGGTTCCCGCTCACGTTGAGATGATGGGACTTATCGGCGCGGGCAACAACCCGATGGTCGGTATGACCGTTTCGGTTGCCGTTTCGGTTGAAGAGGCCGCAAAAGCAGGAAAGTTTTAATCTTTCCCTTAATAAATGATAATCCGCAGGCCGGTAAAAACCGGTCTGCGCTTTTTATTGCCCGGTCCGGAGAAGGGCAGGGATATGCCCCGCCGTATTGACACGCCGCGCAAACGCGGCTATAATCGGTGTATAACAAAAAAGGAGAGAGAATATGAAAAGAATAAGTGTCGGCGGTCTTATCCCCGCCTCCGCGGTCGCTATGGGATGTATGCGCCTGACAGACGCGAAGGTCCCGGCGGAAACGGTTATAGGAAACGCTCTGGAGCTCGGAATTGATTATTTTGACCACGCCGATATATACGGCGGCGGGAAATGCGAGGAAATCTTCGGGGAGTGGCTCGCCTCCCACGGCGATATGAGAGATAAAATCACAATACAGACCAAGTGCGGAATCCGCAGGGGATGCTATGATTTTTCAAAGGAACATATACTTTCATCCGTTGAAGGGTCGCTGAAACGCCTTCGCGCGGATTATGTCGATGTCCTCGTCCTTCACAGGCCCGATACGCTTATGGAGCCCGGGGAGGTGGCGGAGGCCTTTGATGAGCTTGAAAGAAGCGGAAAGGTCCGTTACTTCGGCGTTTCAAATCACAGCCCGATGCAGATTGAGCTGCTTAAAACGGCTGTGCGCCAGCCTTTGATTACCGACCAGCTTCAGTTTTCGATTCCCGAATCCGGTATGGTGACATCGGGTCTCAATGTGAATATGAAAAACGACGAATCCGTTATGCACGACGGAGGCGCGCTCGAATATATGAGAATCAAGGGCATAACCATTCAGGCGTGGTCGCCGTTTCAGGGCGGCTTCTTTGAAGGTCCTTTTGTGGGCGACAGGGAGAAATATCCCGCTCTTAACGATAAGCTCGATGAGCTCGCGGAGAAATACGGCGTAACCCCCACCTCGGTTGCCGCCGCCTGGATTCTGCGCCACCCGGCAAAAATCCAGCTCATCTCGGGCACGGTCTCGCCCGCAAGGATGAAGGAAATCGCCGCGGGAGCCGATATTGACCTCACCCGCGAAGACTGGTATTCCGTCTATCTCGCCGCGGGATTCCGCCTGCCGTGAGAGGTTGACCGGCTGCCTTTTTCAAGTGTAAATTCTTTATTAATATTTTAATTAAAGTTTGACATATTGCCGGGCAGAGTATAAAATGTATAAGATAAAGTATCTTATCGAAAGGGATGAAACCTATGAACAGACTGCCGGGAGCGCGACGTGCGATTGCCCTTATATCCGCAATCTGCCTGGCGCTGCTCTTTACGGCTGCCGTATCGGCGGAGGACGGAAGCCTGACATATACAATTTCCGGCGTGAGCAACGGGCAGGCCGATGTGGCGAAGAACCCCACGTTTGTCGTGAAGTTTTCGGATAATATGGCCGCCGCGAGCGTTAAAGATACAAACAGAAACAGTTTTATTCTTGAAGACAGCAACTCAAATGTCATACCGCTTGAGGTGCAGTTCAGCGAGAATCTCACCGATCCCGCCTCAAACAGGATTGTTATTGTATCACCCAAAACGGTGCTCACTCCCGGAGCGTCGTATATATTCACGGTTAAAAATACCGTGACCTCCGAGGGAGGGCACAGACCGGGCGCAGACAAGAGCATAACCTTCACGGTGGCGCCCGAAAAATCCACAACATCATCCACTACGACGGAGCCGGCGGGCACCACCACTACCACGAGACCGTCGTCAACCACGCGCCCTTCATCCGGAACCCGCGCCTCCACATCCGCGCGCACCCCGTCGGGAGCAGCCACCACGGCGCCCGCTGTTTCAACCAGAATCGCAAGGTCCGTCAAGGGCAGGCCCTCCGATAAGACCACATCCGGAAAGAGCTCAAAGACGACAACCGCGAGGACAACCCGCGAAACCGTGACGGAGAGAGAAACCACCGAAGAATATACTTATCCGTCGGACGAAATCACGACCACGACAAGGCCGGAGATTCCCACCGAGGAGATAACCCGCCCCGTTCCGACACGCAGCTTCTTCCCCGAGAGGACAACCGATTTCCCCGATAATATTTATGAAGAGGAAATCGAGGATGATTACGACGATGAAGATTATGAAGAGGATGAATACGATTACACCGCTTACGGTGAGAGCGAATCGGCGGAATATCCGGGCATAGAGAAATACTACAAAACCGATGAACCGACTCCCGACAACAGCGCTCTTCCGTTTGTGATTATCGGCGAAATCCTGATTGTCGCAATTCCCGCGGCCGCTTTTATCTTCCTGCTTAAAAAGAAAATTCCTCAGGCCGGGCAGGAAACCTTCAGCGCTCAGCCGAAGGATGAGAGCGGAGAGACCGGCGAAGCTCAGCCGGACGAAAAAGCCGAAACTGAAAAAGCTGATGAAACCGAAGAAGAAAAAGACACCTGAGCAATAAAGACCGGCGCTGAAAATGCGCGCAGATAAAAGCTTTTTGCCGGGCAGACTCCCCCGAGTCTGCCCGGCTTATGTTTTTAACGGAAACACAAAATCATTATATTAAATATATTGTAACAGCCATATCTTTGTGATACAATAATTTTAATCGTTAAAATAATATGAGGTAATTTTCTCTTTAAGGAGAGTGATTATTTGAAAGGGCTCAGAAACGCGCTCGGGAGCAAAAATATCTCCGCCGCCTGGCTGTATTTCTATATTCATTTCGCAACCGAGGTAATCTGTTTTTACTGTCTCACCAGGCAGGTCGGAGACAGTACGTTTATGTGGCTTTTCCCGCTGGTTTACGATGCCTTCGCCTTCGTGCCCCAGTCGCTCATTGGTTATCTTAATGACAGACTGCCGCGCCTTAATACGGGCGTCATCGGTCTCGTCCTTATGACGGCGGCCGCGCTGCTCTTCCGCTTGGCAACTCCGGGAAGCTATGTGACTCTTCTGATACTCTGCATCGGCAACGCCTTCACCCATATAGGCGGCGCGGAGGTTACCCTGAGATGCTCATCGGGCAGGCTCTCTCACCCCGCCGTATTTGTGGCGGGAGGCTCATTCGGAGTTATCACGGGCAGACTTCTCGCTCAGAACGGCGTGCCCTACTGGCCGGTTATCCTCCTGTGTCTCTCGGCAATACCCTTTGCCCTGCTCGCCGATACATATAAGGACAGGAGCAAAAGCGCCCGCGAGGCCTGCGATGCCTACAATTACGCTTCGCCCGGTATTTCCCCCGCTGTCATTATCATAGCCGCAACGCTCATAGTTATCGTGAGGGGCTATATGGGTTACGGAATCCCGACCGCGTGGAAAAAGACAACCCTGCAGACGGTGGCGCTCTATTTCACCATGGGTATCGGCAAGGCCGCGGGCGGTATCTTCGCGGATGCCTGGGGAATCAAAAAAACGGCGATATTCAGCGCGGGAGCGGCTCTGCCGTTCCTGATGTTCGGCGACAATCATATGATGATTTCGCTCATAGGAGTCATGCTCTTCAGTATGACAATGTCGATTACGCTCGCTCTTATTGTTTCGGTGCTCAAAGGAAAGCCGGGCCTCGCTTTCGGATTCACTACAATCGGTCTTTTCCTCGGCACGGTCCCGATATTCTTTTTCACCTTCACCGAGACTGTTGATAACTGTATCATAATGGCGGTACTTACGGTGCTCTGCCTTGTGATGATGGCAAAAATAATCAGAAAGGATGAGAAGAAAAATGACAAGCTTCAGAACGCTCACTGACTCCGCTCTTCTCG
The DNA here is from genome assembly GCA_902784155.1 of Oscillospiraceae bacterium. Classification (GTDB taxonomy): domain Bacteria; phylum Bacillota; class Clostridia; order Oscillospirales; family Acutalibacteraceae; genus CAG-177. The sequence continues at coordinate 3,543 of CACZTQ010000252.1, read as the reverse complement.
GCAGCGCCCGCACGGGAATCATAGCTGTTTTCACGGCCGTAATTCTGATTATTATCATCACGGGAATACTCGCCGCAAGGGAACTGAAAAAGCAGAGGATGATTGACAATGCTGAACAATCTGCCGCTGATTGCGGCCCGGTGCCTGATACTGACGATAATAACTGAGTGCGTTTTTGCCTTTGTTTCCGGAGTCAGAAAGAAAACCGATTTTGCGCTCGTCGCGCTGGCGAATATCCTGACAAATCCGCCTCTGGTTGTCGGAACATTTCTCGCGGGATTCTTTTTCGGAACAAAAGTGCGCGTCATCGCCGTGATATTCGCGGAAATTCTCGCCGTCGCGGCAGAGGCGCTGGTTTACTCAAAAACCCTGGATTTCAAAAAAATGAAACCGCTGACAATCTCATTGATTCTCAACGCTGTTTCTTTTGCAGCAGGTCATCTTATAAATATTTTTACTGGAGGATAAAACAATGAAAAAACTTTTCGCGTTGATTATCTCCGCAATAATCTGCATAAGCTTCGTTACCCCCGCTTTTGCGGATATGGAAGGTCCGTATTTTGTTGAATACAAAGCCGTTATGACAAAAGAGGACGGCATCTCCGAAGAGGATTTTGACGGAAATCTGCATACAATCCCCGCCGGCGCAACCGTCACGGTTACGGGCGAATATGAGAATTACAATACGGGTATGAAATATGCCGGCGTATTATATGAGGATCATCATTTTGACGTTCCCATGAGATATATCAAAAACACCCGTGATGAGGTCGGTACGGATGCCGCCGTCAGGCTCAGCGAATCCGTGAGCTTCAGGGTAATAAACCCCGATGGCGCTCCGATAAGAAAAGGACCTGCCGAGTCATACGACGAGATTGCAAAAATCCCCGTTGACACCGTAATCAGGCCGGAATACGGAACCGTTCCGGATGTGTATGAGCTCCCCTGGGCGTATATTGAATACGACGGAGTCAGCGGCTGGACCGAGGTTTTTCAGTTCGGCGAATGCCTCGAATATGCTATTCTTGCAAAAGAGGACGCATATCAGACGGGCGAAATAATGATTCTGAGCGATAATATCAGACTCAAGGATACTCTCGCCCACGTTATGGAGTGGGAGTCAAAAACAAACTATGTCACCGGCAAAATCCCGGTTGGAACCGTTCTGAGATATGAATACTATTACAGACTTCCGAAATCCATTGTCATCTTTACCGAATACAACGGAGTAAAGGGCTGGGTCGAAACCGACGAAAGCTATAACGGATTCGGCAATCAGAGCGCCGCAGTCGGAAGCTGCAACGATATTATGGCAATTAACGAAGACGGTTTTGAAATCTACACGGAGCCCTTCGGCTCCGGCGAGGCAACCGGAGTAACCGTCCCCGCGAACGAGCTTCTGAAATCGGATATGAGGTCTTACAGAACCGTTTACAAATCAAACGGAAAGGTTGTCGATTTTGACTCTTTCAACGACAACGATTATCCCGACGACGAGCTTCTGGAATATGAGAACACCTACCGCGTCGAATACAAAGGAACAAAGGGCTGGATTACCTGCAGAGGTTTTTACAGCGAAAATATTCTTACCTCCTGGGATATGGGTTCATTCTATACGGTGGGTGACGTGGAGCTCAAATCCCGTTATGATTCCGATGAAACTGTCGCCGTTATACCCGCCGGCGAAACAATAAAGCCGATTTTCAATTACTACGGCGATCACGATGAGATGTACTATTGTGAATATGACGGCAAGTACGGCTGGTTCAATTCAGAGAAAGACGATACAGCCCGCGAGCTTAACAACGTTTACACTTATACCGAAGATATCGAAATATACTCCGGGCCCAAAAACAGCGGCGAACTGCTCGGCACAATTCCCGCAGGCGAAGAATACGGCGTTCTTTATTCAATGGGTTACCCCGTTGAAGGGGCTGAAGATACCTACAACTCCGCCGAGATGGTGGAATACAACGGGGTCAGAGGCTGGATTGACATGAGCGACGGCGCAGAGCCGACTTTTGTCAGAGACCTGATTGTTGAGCCCGAAGCTCCTGAGGACGCAACGCCCGCCGAAACCGGAGAAGCAACTCCGACAGACGGAAAATCCGCCGTCAGATCAATGACTGCCGTATATATTGCGGTGGCGGCCGCTGTCGCTCTCGCGGCTCTTGTTACAATAATACTTATCGCAAAAAAGAAAAAGTCAAAGTGAGATTGATATGAGCTTTACAGATACAAGAGAGATTCTGCTTAAAGCACAGGCCGGCGGATACGCCGTCGGCGCCTTCAATGTTGAGAATCTCGAAATGATACAGGCCGTGATTTCCGCGGCGGAGAAAGAAAACTCCCCCGTGATAATCCAGACCACCCCCGGCACTCTTAAATACGCTCCTCCCGAGGCCTTTGCGGGAGGCGTGCGCGCTCTCGCGGCGGGCGCCGCCGTGCCCGTTGCGCTGCACCTCGACCACGGCAATTCTTATGAGCTGACCGAAAGGTGCAGAAACGCCGGCTATTCCTCTCTTATGATTGACGGCTCTCTGCTCCCGTTTGAAGAAAACGTCGCCCTCTCGGCGTCTGTCGTGAAGGCCTCGTCCCCTCTTCCCGTCGAGGCGGAGCTCGGCACCGTAGGAGGAAAAGAAGACACGCATTCAGCGGAAATTCTTTATACCGACCCGGCTCTTGCGGAGGAATTCGCCGCGCGCACGGGGATAAGCAGCTTCGCGCCCGCAATCGGCACCTCTCACGGAGTCTATAAGGCGGAGCCGAAGCTCAATCTCGCGCTGCTCGATGAAATCAGAAGCCGTGTATCCGTCCCCCTTGTGCTTCACGGCACAAGCGGTGTACCCGATGAGACGGTGCGCGAGTGTATAGCGAGGGGTATCTGCAAGGTCAACTACGCCACGGAGCTGCGCATAACATTCAGCGCCGCGGTGCGCAGGGCGCTCTCGGAAATGCCAGATGCCTTTGACCCGAAAAAATATCTCGGAGAAGGCAGAAAGGCAGTTGAGGAGAAGGTCGCTCATCTGATAAGAGTCTGCGGCAGCGACGGGAAGGCCTGATATGAAGGAATATCTGCTCGGTATAGATATAGGCACCTCGGCGGTCAAGGCGGCAGTTTTCGATCCCGACGGAAACCCCGCCGCAGAAACGCTCGAAGCCTATGAAACATATTATCCCGCTCCCGGTTACGCGGAGCAGGACCCGGAGGACTGGTGGTCGGCCGTCTGCAAGGCGGTCCGCCGTATCACGGATACCGTGAATCCCGGGGAAATCGCCGCCGTCGGCATTGACGGACAGGGCTGGGCGGCTGTCGCCGTTGACAGCGGCGGGAATCCGCTCTGCCGCACCCCGATATGGACCGACACGCGAAGCGCCGCCGAGTGTGATGAGATACGCTCGGTGATGAGCGAAGACAGATGGTTCGGTATCTGCAGGAATCCCATTCAGCCGGGCTATTCCCTGCCCAAGGTACTCTGGTATAAGAATCATCAGCCGGAGATTCTTTCAAAGGCGGAATATATTTTACAGTCAAACAGTTTT
>CACZTQ010000251.1 GCA_902784155.1 Oscillospiraceae bacterium | reverse complement strand
GTAGCATTCGGAGCAGCCTGCCATGCCGTATCTGAGGATATCGTCAAATGTGCAGCCGCACTTGTCGCATTTCTCGCTCTCACCCGCAAGACGGGGAGCCATCATATCGCCGAGAAGCGAGCCGAAAAAGCCTCCGAAATCAAAATCGAAGCCGCTGAAAATATCATCGTAACCGAGATGCCTTGCGCAGTCTCTGCAGAGATGCGCCTCATCCATTTCGCCGTTTATTATCTGCTTTATGTGAGTAACCGCTTCATTTTTGCCGCAGTTCTGACACAGCATGGAATCACCCCCGGGAAAAAGTTTAATCATTATCTATTATAAATTAAGAATCTTTAATATTCAACAGTTATTTTATTAACGAAATGTTACACCCGGGAAAGATGGCGGAAAAAATTATAAATCTCTTGATAATTCCCCCGGTCAATGATAATATTAAGACATAAATTGAAGGGAAGTGACGAAATGTCAGATTTCAGAATAGGCGTCATCATCGACAGCTTCAGGGTACCCGTTCCGCAGGCGGTCAAAAAAGCGGCCGAAGTCGGAGCGCAGGGCATCCAGGTCTATGCGACAAGCGGAGAGATGGCCCCCGAAAACATGACCGCCTCAAAGAAAAGCGAATTCAGAAAGCTCGTTGCGGATAACGGGCTCGTCATTTCCGCCCTGTGCGGAGACCTCGGAGGAGGCTTCACCCGCCCGGACGAAAACCCCGCGAGGATTGAAAAATCAAAGAGAATTCTCGATCTCGCAAAGGAGCTCGGCACCGATATAGTAACGACTCATATCGGCGTTGTGCCCGAGGATGAGAATCACGAAAGATACAAGATAATGCAGGAGGCCTGCTTCGAGCTCTCGCGCTACGCGGATGAGATAGGCGCGCATTTCGCCATCGAGACGGGCCCCGAGACGAGCGCGGTGCTCAAAAAGTTTCTCGACTCTCTCGGCTCAAGAGGAGTCGGAGTGAATCTCGACCCCGCGAATCTCGTCATGGTCACGGGAGACAGCCCGGTAACGGCGGTGCACAACCTGAAGGATTACATAGTCCACACCCACGCCAAGGACGGCAAACAGCTCTTCTATAAGGACCCCGAAATCGTTTACGGCGTAAAGAAGGACCCGATAGTAACGGGGCCGAGCTTTATCGAAGTGCCTCTGGGCGAGGGAAGCGTGCCCTGGGACGGCTACCTTGACGCTCTGCGCGAAACCGGTTTCCGCGGCTTTTTAACCATAGAGCGCGAGGTCGGCGACAACCCCGAAAAGGATATACGCACGGCGGTCGAATTTCTTAAAGCGAGGATTTAAAATGAAAATCGGAGTCAGCAGCTACAGCTTCTCTTCTCTTATGGGAGAAGGGAGAGAAACACAGCTGAGCATAATAAAAACGGCGAAGGAAATGGGCTTTGACGGCATTGAATTCACCGACCTCAACACTCCCGAAGGGCTCACCGAGACGGAATACGCCCTTAAAATCGCCGAGGAGTGCGACAAATATTCCCTGCCCGTAATCAGCTACACTATCGGCGCGGATATGCTCAGATTCGAAGGCGGGTCAAACGAGAAGGAAATCGGGCGCGTCTGCCGCAAGCTCGATGTCGCGAAGGCGCTCGGCGCCCCCTCTCTCAGGCACGACACCGCCTGGGGAATCCCGGAAGGGCTGCCTTTCAAAACCTTTGACGACTGCCTCGAAACCATCGCGGACGGGGCAAGGAAAATCACGCGCTATGCAAAATCGCTCGGTATAAAGACCATGACGGAGAATCACGGATTCTTCTGCCAGGACAGCGAAAGAGTCGAAAGAATTATAAAGGCGGTCGGAGACTCAAACTTCGGCTCTCTTATCGATATAGGCAATTTCAGCTGCGCGGACGAGGATAACGTATCCGCCGTCTCGAGGATGCTCCCCTACGCCTTTCATATTCACGCGAAAGACTTCCATATCAAGAGCGCGCAGGATGCCGACCCCGGCGAGGGATTCTTCAAATCGAGAGGCGGCAATTACCTTCGCGGCGCGATTATCGGCCAGGGAAACGTTGACGTTTATTCCTGCCTTAAAGAAATCGCCTCATCGGGCTATGACGGCTTCATAAGCGTTGAATTTGAGGGTATGGAAGACTGCCTCAAAGGAATCCGTATAGGGAAAGAAAATCTCGTCCGTTTTCTTGCCGGCTGATTCGTTAATGTTTTTTGTTTTTTTCACTATTGAATAATCCGTTTGTTAAAATCGCCGAAATTGATTCCGGCGATTTTCTTTTTCTTGTACCGAGAGTATAATCGTGATAAAATTATCGCGGTAAAATCTTTATAAGAAAGAAGTGTATGTATGAGTTACGTAAAAAGAATCATCGAACAGGTAGCGGAAAAGAACGCGTCCGAACCCGAATTCGTTCAGACCGTTGAAGAGGTTCTCACCTCTCTCGAGCCTGTGGTCGCGCAGCATCCCGAGTACGAGAAGGCCGGACTGCTCGAAAGAATGGTCGAGCCCGAAAGAGCTATCACCTTCAGAGTTACCTGGGTTGACGACAGCGGCAAGGTCAACGTCAACAGAGGCTACAGAGTCCAGTTCAACGGCGCTATCGGCCCCTACAAGGGCGGTCTCAGATTCCACCCCACAGTCTATATCGGAATCATGAAGTTCCTCGCCTTTGAGCAGACATTCAAAAACAGCCTTACAGGTCTTCCCATCGGCGGCGGCAAGGGCGGCTCCGACTTTGACCCCAGAGGCAAGAGCGATGCCGAAATCATGCGTTTCTGCCAGGCTTTCATGAGCGAGCTTTACAGACACATCGGCCCCAACATCGACGTTCCCGCGGGCGATATAGGCGTGGGCTCCAGAGAGATCGGCTATCTCTTCGGCCAGTACAGAAGAATCAGGGATTCGTTTGACAACGGCGTTCTCACCGGCAAGGATCTCTCCTACGGCGGCTCCCTCATCAGACCCGAGGCGACAGGCTTCGGCGCAATCTACTACACCTGCGAAGTTTTCAAACACTTCGGAGAAGACATCAAGGGCAAGACCTTCGCGGTTTCCGGCTTCGGCAATGTTGCCTGGGGCGCCTGCAAAAAGATTGCGGAGCTCGGCGGCAAGGCTGTCACGGTTTCGGGCCCCGACGGCTACATCTATGACCCCGACGGTATCGTAACGGAAGAAAAAATCAACTACCTCCTCGAGATGAGAGCGAGCGGCAGAGACAAGGTTCAGGATTACGCCGACAAATTCGGTGTTGAATTCCACGCCGGCGAAAAGCCCTGGGGAGTCAAGGTTGACGTTGCTCTTCCCTGCGCAACACAGAACGAAATCGGAATGAAAGAGGCAGAGAAAATCGTTGCCAACGGCGTTCCCTACTATATCGAAGTTGCCAATATGCCCACCACCAACGACGCTCTCGCATACCTCAAGGCAAACTGCAAGGCCGTCGCTCCTTCAAAAGCGGTCAACGCGGGCGGCGTTGCGACCTCAGCTCTCGAGATGAGCCAGAACTCCATGCGTTACAGCTGGACAGCGAAAGAGGTTGACGAGAAGCTTCATCAGATTATGGTCAACATCCACAACAATTCCGCAGCGGCGGCCGAGAAATACGGCTTCGGCTATGACCTTGTCGCGGGCGCAAACATCGCCGGCTTCATCAAGGTTGCGGACGCAATGATGGCTCAGGGCCTTATCTGAGCAATAACAGTTGACAAACCGCAAGGTATGTTATATAATTTTAACGCACAATAAAATATTCCCTTATTAAGAGCGGCTGAGGGACAGGCCCTGTGAAGCCCGGCAACCTGTTTAACTACAAGGTG
>CACZTQ010000250.1 GCA_902784155.1 Oscillospiraceae bacterium | reverse complement strand
CGGAGGCACCGTCAGAGTCGAGGGAAAGATTGACAGAGTCGATACGGCCGTGAGCCCCCTGACGGGCAAAGAGTACCTTCGCGTTATCGACTACAAGACAGGCGGCAGGGATTTCAAATTCGGCGATATTCTCAGGGGCTTCAACCTGCAGATGCTGATTTATCTTTTTGCCCTCGAAAACAGCGGCAAAGGGCAGTTCGGCGATTTTGACCCCGCCGGTGTGCTCTATTATACGGCGGGCAGCAGAATAATTAACGACGGCAATAAAGATGACGAAAAGAAGGCAAAGAGAATGGGCGGCGTCGTGCTTGAGGACGCGGATGTCATAACACTTATGGAGGATGACGCTGCCGGAATATATATCCCCGCCAATATCACGGATAAGGGAAAAATCAAAGGAACGACCGTCACGAAAGAGGGCTTCGAGAGGCTCAGGATGACGGTTGACAGGCTCATAAACGAAATGGCAGGAAAGCTCCGCGAGGGCTATATCTCCGCAAAGCCCAAAAGAAGCTCCTCGGGCAGTCCCTGCGATTACTGTGATTTCAAGGCGGTCTGCGGATATGAGGAGGGCTCCGGTCAGGATGAAAAAGAAGGGCCCGACGAAAAGACGGCCAAAAAAATAATTATGGGAGAGGAGGAGGAAAACGATGAGCACGGTGAAGTGGAATAAAGGCCAGCTTGAGGCGATTGAGGCCTCGGGCTCATCCGTCCTTGTCAGCGCGGCGGCAGGCTCCGGCAAGACGGCGGTCCTTGTCGAAAGAATAATAAGAAGACTGACGGATGAAAAAAATCCCTGCGATATCGAGGATTTCCTCATCGTCACCTTCACGAGAGCGGCGGCCGCTCAGATGAAGGATAAAATCTCACGCGCCCTCTCCTTAAAAATAGCGGAGGACCCTTCAAACAGGCATCTCAAGGAGTGTAAATTCAAGCTCCCCTTCGCGAATATAAGCACGATTGACTCCTTCTGCATAAGCCTTGTCAGGGATAACTTCAACGCGGCAGGCATCAGCCCCGATTTCTCAATTCTCGACGACGCGAAGCTCAATATCCTCAGAAGAAACGCGCTCGACAGGCTGATTGAGGAGTTTCACAATGAGCGAAGCGAGGAATTCCGGATTCTCAACGAAACGCTCAACAACACGAGAAACGACAGCGAAATCCAGGAGGCAATCACCCTTCTCCATAAAGAATCGAGAGCGCACACATTCCCCGGCGATTATCTCGACTCTCTGCTCGGGATGTATTCGGATGATACTCCTCTCGGCGAAACCGAAGCGGGAAAACTGATTCTCGCCAAAACAATAAAGAAGCTCAAAAGACTGCTCCCGAGAATTGACGAGCTCCGCGTGATGCTCGAGGAAGACAGCACTGGAGTCATAAATAAATACGGCAGCAAGCTCGATAACGATGAGAGGATTTTAACGCGGATTCTCACCGCCGCCGAAAGCGGCAGCTGGGACGCCGTCAAGGACGAAATCGACTCCGCCGTCTTTGATTCAAACAACAAGGGGCCGACCAAGGGCATAGACAAGGTGCTCGCCTCGTTTATGACGACCGCGAGAAACTCAATCACAGCCCCCGTAGCGAAAAAGCGCCTTGATTATTTTGATTATTCCGAGGCGGATTTCGTTAACGCGAGAGAGAGAATAAAACCCGTCGCGAAGACGCTGATTGAGGCGGTCAAAAGATACGGCGAAATCCTCGGGGAGATAAAGCGTGAAGAAAACGCCTATTATTACGACGACATTCTGCATTTCGCCATCGGTCTGCTTCTCAAAAAAGACGAAGAAGGAAATATTGTAAAGACAGAGATTGCGAAAGAGCTCTCGTCGAGATTCAAAGAGATATTCGTTGACGAGTATCAGGATGTCACGGCGGCTCAGGATTCGGTCTTTGAGGCGCTCTCGGATAACGATACCAACAGATTCCTCGTCGGCGACGTCAAGCAGTGCATCTACACCTTCAGGCAAGCGATGCCCGAGGTCTTCACATACATCCGCGATGAGAAGCCCGGTATAAGAAAGATTTATCTCAATAACAACTACCGCAGCAGGCGCGAGATAACGGAGACGGTCAACTTCATATTCAGCCGGATAATGTCAAAAGAAGTCGGCGATGTTGACTATGACGAGAACGAATATCTCTGCCCCGATATGCCCTACTCGCCCGACGGGAAGATAAAGGTCGAACTCGATATCATGAGCGACGGCGAAAAGCCCGCCGATATGCTTAAAAACCAGGCGTATTTTATCGGCAGGAAGATTCTCGACGCGGTTAAAAACAAAGAGCAGATAACTCAGAGCGTAAACCCGGACGGCGATGACGTTATGAGGGATATAAAGCTCTCTGATTTCTGCATACTTTACAGAAAAAAATCCTGCGGCAAGGTATTCGGCGAGGTATTTGACGAAATCGGAATACCCTATGTATCCGATAACGAGGATACCTTCATCTCCTCCCCCGAGGTCGCTTTTCTCAAAGCGCTCCTTAAAATAATCGACAACCCGACAGACGACGTCTCGCTCGCCGCGGTTATGCTCTCACCCGTTTACGGCTTCACGCCTGATGAGCTCGCTCTATTCAGGGCGGATGGAGGCAAAGGCCCGTTTTACAGATGTGTGAGCGCCGCCGCAAAAAGCGGGAACGACAAGGCGGCGGGATTCATCGCCTCTCTCGGGAAGCTCAGGAGAATCGCCTCAACCTGCTCCGCCGGGGAATTCACCTCGGGCATAATCGACGAGACGGGCTACAGGGCGGTTGTCTCAAAGATGAAAAATCCCTCGGCGCGCCTTGCGAATATAAACTCCTTCATAAGCCTTGCCGATACTTATGAAAAGACGGGCACGAAGGGAATCTCCGCTTTTGTGAGATTCCTCTCAAAGCTCGCGGATAACGATGTCAAAGTCAGCTCAAACGCCTCTTCGGCAGGCTCCGACTGCGTGAGGATGATGACGATTCACAAGAGCAAGGGTCTCGAATTCCCCGTTGTCATCCTGCCCGATACCGAGAAGGAAATAAGATCGCTTGACGCCGGCAAGAGCCTCGTTATCTCAAAGAATTTCGGCCTGGGTATGAAATATATCGAGAATAACGTGAGATATAAAAACACGCTCTGGCAGGTCTGCTCCGAGGATAAGATAAAGACGGAATTATCGGAGGAAATACGCCTTCTCTATGTCGCTCTGACGAGGGCGAAGGAGAGAGTTATTATCGTCTCAAACGACTGCTCCGCGCTCGCGGGGCTCGAGGGGGTTGTGCCCGGCGAAAAATCAATAGACCCCGACCTTGTAGCTGAGATGAAATCCTATATAAAGATGCTCGGCTGCGCCCTTCTCTCTCACCCCGATTCCCATCTGCTGAGAATCCGCTCGGGCGGCAGATACGAATTCACCGAAGAGTGCGACGCGAGAATCGACTTCGCCGAAATCGACAAGGCGCCGTCATTTGAAAACAAAGAAGAAAAAACAGAAGAAATAAAAGCGGATGAAAAGCTGAAAGACGGTTTGCTCTGCGAAATCGGGGAGCGCCTGTCTTACAGATACCCCTTCGAGGCGCTCAACTCCATCCGCGCCAAAAGCACCGCGTCAAACCTCGGCGCGAGGTCCTTTGACAAGAGATATTTCGCTACCTCAAAGCCCGCCTTCGCGATGAATGACCGCCTCACGGGCGCGCAGATAGGCACCGCCGTACACAGATTCATGCAGTTTTGCAATCTGAGAAACGCGCGGGACGACCTCGGGGCGGAGCTCATAAGACAGAAGGAATCCGGGGTGCTCAGCGAAAAGGAATGCGAAGCCCTTGACAAAAAGAGAATAGCGGGATTTTTCTCAACGGAAATATTTGAGAGACTTATCAAATCCGATAAGATTTACCGCGAATTCTCCTTCAACGCCTCGCTCCCCGTCACGGATATTTACCCGGATGTCGATATTAAAGAAGCGAAGGATGAGACGATTCTTATTGAGGGCGTCGTTGACTGCGCCTTTGAGGAAAACGGAAAGCTCGTCATTATCGACTTCAAGACGGACAGGGCCTCCTCGGGTGAAGAGCTGATTGAGGAATACGGCCCGCAGCTTGATACATACAGGAAGTGTATGTCAAAGGTGCTCGGCATTCCCGTGAGCGAAACGGTGATTTATTCCTTCGCACTCGGCAAAACCGTCAATATACCCTGACAAAAATCTATGGACAAGTTTTAAAAAACGGGATATAATAAAAATATAAAAGAGAAAGGGCCGATAATATGAAAGCATTAAAAAAATTCACTTCGCTTGTCATTGCGCTGGTTATGATTCTGACCGCCGTCCCCCTCTTCGCCTCGGCCGTGAGCAATGAGCTGCCCGCTCTTCACACCGAAGGCAAGAAGATAATCGACAGCAACGGCAAAGAGGTTATCCTCAGAGGCACCAACTTCGGCGGATGGGGAATTATGGAAGACTGGTTCTGCCCCTACACGAATCCCGCGGGCGAGGAGCAGGTTTATCAGACGCTCGTCGGAAGATTCGGTCAGCAGGCCGTTCACGAGCTCTTCAAGACCTACAGAAGCAACTGGATAACCGAGACCGACTATAAAAATGTCGCGTCCCTCGGTATGAATACCGTCCGCCTTCCGATATGGTACCGCAATTTTCAATCCGACGACAACGGCACCTGGTACAGAAACGAAAACGGTGAGATAGATTTCAGCGAGCTTGACGGCGTTGTTGAAATGTGCAAAAAATACGGGCTCTATCTCATAATCGACCTTCACGGCCTGCCCGGCTATCAGAATGACTACGACCACTGCGGTCAGTCAAAATCGATGTCTCTCTTTGACGACACCGACAAGGGAAGAAGATACAGAGAGGTTGTCGTTAATTTCTGGGTTGAACTCGCAAAGCACTACAAGGGCGAGAGCACTGTCGCTATGTATGACCTTATGAATGAGCCTCTCGGCACCAACATCACGAGAGACGGCAGCTTCCAGCAGACATTCTGGGATTTCAGCGACGAGCTTTACAGAGCGGTCAGGAAGGCCGACCCCGATACGATAATCTGTATGGAAGCTATCTGGGATCCCTCGGCGATTGCCTCCCCCGACGTTTACGGCTGGAAAAACATCGTCTATCAGGAGCATCTCTACGATATAACGAATTTCACCATACTCAGAAAATGCAACGAAATAAGAGACTGCGGCTATGACGCGCCGTTTTATATCGGCGAATTTTACCCGAGAGGTCTCACGACATTCGGCTATTTATTCTCAATCTTCAACAGCAGGGGCTACAGCTGGACCACCTGGACCTATAAGGGAGCGGGCCCCGACGCCGATAAATCCCCCTGGTTCCTCTACGGCTCCGCGACAATCGAAAAAATCGACTATGAAAAAGATTCAATGGAAGAGCTTCAGAGGAAATTCGGAGAAGTCCTGCGCACGGACGGTGAAAAATTCACCGAAAACACCTTCGCCGGCTACGCGGCGAACTTCACGGACGGCTTTGTCGATAACGCGTCTCTGATAACCTTCGGCCTGCTTGATACGGCGGGAACAAAAGAGCAGAGAGACGCGATGCTCAGCGAAAAGCTGACCGCGATAAAGACGACAATATCCGACTGGCTCAGGAAACTCAAAACCGGAGACCTGCTTTAAATGACAGCTACGCCGTGCGGCAATCAACCGCACGGCGTGAAAATTTTTATAAGGGATTTTGAAGGAAACAACGGGAAAAACAGGCGAAAGAACGGTTAAATAACGGGTGAAAAACAGGCGAAAACAGGGATGAAAATAGAGTGAAAGAACAGTTAAACAACGGATATAAAAAAGGGTGAAAATATGGGCAAAAATACGGACGAAAGCGGGTTAATAATCAGGCGAAAGAACGATTAAACAAGGGTTAAATAGCGGGTGAAATACGAGCAAAAATGTGGGGGAAAACCGGCGAAAATACGGGCAAAACAGCAAGTGACACAATAATCGGAACAATTACCGGCACAGCCTCCGCAGCCCTCATTCCCTTCTTTTACAAGGCATACGGGAACTGACAAATATAAAACCGGCACGAAACCCGGCCCAAAACCCGTCTCCGAATTAAGAATTAAAGAATATAAGAATTATATATTTATAACTTAAATAAATTATTATTGTTAAAATATAAGATAAAGTAAATAATAAATATAATAAAAAAGATAAGGTGAAAATATTACGGATAGATTAAAGCTTTTTAGCAAAGACAATCAATGAATATAATTATAGCTCATTCCGAAAAAATAAGTAGGAGCGACAATCTGTCGCCCGCTTAATTTGT
>CACZTQ010000249.1 GCA_902784155.1 Oscillospiraceae bacterium | reverse complement strand
CATCGTTTGCCCTCTCCGAGAACGGAGAGGGTGGATTGCGAGTGAAACGAGCAAGACGGATGTGGCGACTACACAGGATATGCGGAGCATAAGTAAGTCAGCAGTGAGAAGCGAGCAGCTGAGGGTCGCGCTTCGCACTCCGGTTATATAATGCTCGCGCATCGGTCACATAATCCTATGACATATTCTGTTATACCCTAAATAAAATACGGCGAACGGAATTTCCGTTCGCCGTTGAATCTTTTATGCCGTTTTTACTGAGCGTCCGCTCCGTCGAAGGGGTCTCCGCACTGCGGGCAGAACTTGGGAGGATTCTTGGGATCCTCGGGAACCCAGCCGCACTTATTGCATTTGTATGACGGTGCAGCTGCGGGCTTTGCTTTGCCGCAGTTCGGGCAGAAGTTGCCGTTTACGGTTGTGCCGCATTCGCATTTCCATCCCTCAGCTGGGGCGGGTTTAGCCTTGCCGCAGTTCGGGCAGAAGTTTCCGTTGACGGTTGCGCCGCATTCGCATTTCCAGCCGTCTGCCGCCGCGGGAGCGGGTTTAGCCTTGCCGCAGTTCGGACAGAAGTTTCCGGTAGCTGTCGCGCCGCACTCGCATTTCCATGCGTTTGCCGCTGCTTTTGCGGCCTCTTCCTGCTGAGCCGTTGCGAAGAGATTCGCAGCCTGGCCGCCGACCGTGTTGGCCATACCGATTCCGACAAAACCGTTCATGGCTCCGCCTTCGTTTTTGGCAGCCGATCTCATGGCGTCTGCGGTTGCCTGGGTGATTGTCGCGCCCGCCATACGCGGATCTCTGTTGATGGCCGCGAGCTGAGCGTCCTTGATGCGCTGCTGATCCTCGTCGGGAAGAGTGAGTGAGCTGAGCGCTACGGAGACAACCTCGAGACCTCTGAGCTCGCCCCACTTATAGGAGAGGGCGTCGTTCATTGCCTTCTCAAGTTCGTCCGTGTGGGAGACAAGCTGATTAGGTCTTATCTGAAGCTCGCTGATAGCTCCGAATGCCGGCTGAAGCGCGCTGACGAATTCGGATTTGAGCTGGGTGTCGATTTCGGATTTTTTATAATCTCTCTCAACATTGCCGCTGAGGCTCTTGTAGAAGAGGAGGGGATCGGCGATTTTGTATGAATACAGACCGCTGCAGCGGACTGCAACGTCGATATCAAGGCCGATATTGCGGTCAACAACTCTGAAAGGAATCGGATTTGCCGAACCGAATTTGTTATCGAGAATCTCTTTGGTGTTGAAATAGTAAACTCTCTGATCCTTACCGGTATCTCCGCCGTAGGTGAATCTCTTACCGACTACCTTGAAGGTGTCGATGATTGATTTTTTGAGGTTTCCGGTGAAGATGCTGGGCTCGGTTGAAGTGTCGTAGGTGTATTCGCCGGGCTCCGCGCAAAGATCGACAACCTTGCCCTGCTCAACGATAATCATACACTGACCGTCAGCGACGGCAATGCCCGAACCGTTGGAGATGATATTGTCGTTGCCTTTTGTGTTTGTGGAGCGGGAACCGATTCTCTTCTGGCCTTTGACCATAAGGGTATCGTTGTCAAGAGCTTCACAATAGAAGAATTCTTTCCACTGATCGGCAAGAACTCCGCCTACAGCGCCGACTGCAGCTTGAATAAGACCCATAAAAAAGTCTCCTTTCAACAAAAATATTCAATTTATTATATCATTTACAGCCTGTTAAGTCAAACATTGATGATTTGTCCGAATATACAATTTTTGAAGCCGATTAGATGCATAATTCACAAAAATTCATATTATATTGCAATAAAATTTAATAAGTGTTATAATAACACGGTAATAAAATCGGGTATCGGGACTTTTCGCGTGCCCGTTTCAGATTTGGGGGTATATTATGGACTCCGCTTCCGGCGCCGCAGTTGCCGTTGAAATCCAGGAATCGGCAGCTGCCCACAAAGACCGGCGGTATGTCGGCACAAAGGAAACTGTAGCATATATTCTCTATGATATTGCGCAGTCCTTCAACATCAACAAATACAGCGACATCTTCATAACCGATATCGTCAAAATCGGTCTGAGATTCCAGGCGATTGTCAGCTTTGTGGTAGGCCTCTGGGATATGGTCAACGATATCTTCCTTGCGGCTATAGTTGACAAGACGAGGACAAGATGGGGCAAATTCAAGCCCTGGCTTATTATCTACGCCATTCCGGGCCTTGTGCTTTACACTCTTTACTGGACAATGCCCGTCACAATCGGCGGTATGGATAAATATGACCTGGGCAAGCTGTTTTTCTTCCTGATTTTCAGCCTTGTTCAGAATCTCGCCGATTCAACAAAGGGTATCGCGAGGACGGGTATGCTCGCGACGATTACTCCCAATATCATCGACAGAACCCGTCTTATCACCGAGGCGAATCTTCTCTCCGGTTTCGTCGAGAAAGCTCCCGAAATCCTGATGGGCCTTCTCATCGACCTTGTCAATCACGGCAAGCTTAAGATTAAAATGCCTTCTCTTTATATCTCGGCCGGCGTTTTCTGCTCGATTGTCAGCGGCGCATTCGCCATCGCCTTCGCGTTTATCGCAAAAGAGAGGGTCAACCAGACGGTTGATAAGCCCAGTATCAAAGCGAGCTTCAAGTCGATTCTGACAAACAAGCCCCTGCTTCTCATAACGCTCTCCGAGTTCCTCGGCGCTTTCAGTATCGGCTCGGGCGTCAATTACTATTATATCAACGTTCTCGGTCTTGCCACAATGTCAACGATAGTAGGTATCCCGGGCGCAATCGTGTCTCCGCTTTCCTACTCCTACGTTCCCTGGGCGAGAGAGAAATTCTCAACAAAGACCCTCTGGATTTTCGGCTCGCATATAAGCGACTTCCTTATGGTCGGCGTTTTCCTGGTAGGTTCGATAAACAAAAACTACAAGAAACTCGGCGCGATGATTCCGGCGTTTATGCTGCGTGAAACAATCTGGATGTTCTTCTGGGGAATCCGTTCCGTTATTCCGGAAGAAATGAGAAACGAATCAATCGACTACGGCGAGTGGAAGAACGGCTACAGAAACGAGGGCCTCACGGGCGTTGCAAAAGAGCTCCCGAGGAAACTCATCAACACCTTCGGCAACACGATAAAAGCGGCAATCCTCAAACAAGTCGGTTATGTTGAGGGCGCGGGCTTCGGCGGTCAGTCAGAGAAGACCGAGTATTCGCTCTTCTGGATGTGCACCATTCTTCCCGTTATCACGAGCATACTCTCGATAGTTCCCAAGCTGTTCTATGACCTGAGCGGCGAAAAGAAGGAGAGAATGTACGCCGAGCTTCTTGAGAGACGCGAAAAGATGGCTCAGGAAGTCAACGCGATGAACGAAACCGCAAAAGCGGAATAACCTGCAATTCTGAATCGGTTCCCAAAACGAAAAGGTGCCCCGAATGGGCGGATGGGCGACCGACAGGATTTGCAGAGCATCATACAAGAATAAAAGCCTGCGGATATATGCGCCGCAGGCTTTTGAATAAAAAGGACTATTTTTACCGGATAATTGGACAATGCACTACAGCAAAAGAACTGTGTATTTTTTGCGTGGTTCAGACTGCTCTATTTTTATTATAGAATTGATAAAAGGAGAAGGAAAAATGGGAATAATTGATGAAATGGTTATTGCAGAAGAAAAAGCATCAGAAGGAACAAAAAGGATGAATATTCTTGTTCTTGGTGCGTCGGGCGCAGGCAAAAGCACGCTGATAAAAGCAATCTCCGGGTGCGAAGTAAAAACTGGGGTTGGTGAGGGTGTAACACAAAAAATAGATGTATATAATTCTTCTACCTGGGCTTTACGATTGATTGACACAGAAGGCTTTGAATATAAGAGAATTGCGCAGATAAATACTATTCGTCAAATCAAGAAATACATAAAGGATTATATAATTAATAATCCGAGTGAAAGAGATGGTATTGATGCAATATGGTTTTGCATAGAAGGTACATCCCGCAGAATATTTGGCGATAATATTGAAATGATGAATAAGGCAGCTAAAGGTTGGAAAAATATCCCTGTATTTGTCGTAATAACAAAATCATATTCCGAAACTGATATTCCGGAGAATATAGAAGCGGTAAAAAAGGCGTTTTATAAAATACCCGGAGTTAACCTCAAAGAGATTATTCCTGTTGTAGCGGAAAGCTATACAATCAATAATGAAACCATAGTAAATCCTACGGGAATAGTTGAGCTTTGTGAAACAACTTTGAAATACATGAATGAATCAAAGGAAATCAGCCGAGAGAATCTGGATAGAATGGTTTTGGAACAAAAACGTTTTACAGCAAATGCGACTGTAGCGGGTTCAACAGCAACTGCTGTAGCTATCGGAGCTATTCCGATTCCGGTTATTACAGACTCAGCATTACTTGTCCCGTTGGAAACAGGACTTACAAAAGCAATCTATAAGATTTACGGTGTAAAAGTATCAAGCGATCTTATACAGGGCGTTGTTGGCTCAGCTGCAATTACGATGATTGCAAAGAGTATTATCAAAGTAATCCCTGTAGTAGGCCCTGCCGTAAACGCCGCTGTTGCAGGAGTACTTGTCGCCGCTTTGGGCGAGGGAGTTATGGCTTCAGCCGAAGCAATTTACAAAGGGAAGATTTCTGCCGATCAATTTGACGTGATTTATAATTTTATTGCAGAAAAAATGAAAACAAATACAATTGTTAAAGTAGCAATAGAATATATTACTAATAATGCCGATAAACTTAAAAATAAAAGCAGTAAAGAAATTTTTGCATCAATAACCGGTTCGTCGAGAAAACTGATAGAGAAAAAATGAATCAATTTTTACATCTGTTTAACAATTCTCTGAAATCGGCGCAATATTCAACCGATTAAACATATCCATCAAACATAAAAAAACAAAGCCCGCGGTACATACCGCGGGCTTTGTGATTCTGTTTAAATCTATACTCTTTCGGCGTGATTTAGCCGCACAGCTCTCTTGCAAGAGCGTCAATGGCGGTGATGTTTTCGTCGCTCAGGCCGGATTTGATTGTTACCGTGTTTTCGCAGAATTCGATATTCTTGAGCCCTTCGAGCATGGCGGTCATTTTCTTTATTGCCATCGGACCCCAGCTGCCGTTTTCGATAAGCGCGATTTTTTTATTCTTCATGCCTCTCTCGGCGAGGTCGGCGATGAATTCCCTCATAAACGGGAATATGTCGCCGTTATAGGTCGTGGTCGCGAGCACGATTTTGCCGTATCTGAAGGCGTCTTCAACCGCTTCGGCCATATCGCAGCGCGCAAGGTCGTTGACGGCGACCTTCGGGCATCCGTATTCCTCAAGCTTCGCCGCGAGCATCCCGGCGGCCTTCTTTGTGTTGCCGTAAACGGATGTGTAATTGATTACGACACCGTCTGTCTCAACGCCGTATGATGACCAGATATCATATATATTCAGATAGTATCCGAGATTTTCGGCGAGCACGGGGCCGTGAAGCGGGCAGATTGTTTCAATCTCAAAGGCGGCGAGCTTTTTGAGAACTGCCTGCACCTGAGCGCCGTATTTGCCGACGATGCCGAAATAATATCTTCTCGCCTCGCACGCCCAGTCGTCATCCTCAATGTCATTCGCTCCGAATTTGCCGAAAGCGTCGGCGGAGAAAACGACTTTATCCTTGCTGTCGTAAGTCATAATGACTTCGGGCCAGTGTACCATAGGAGCAGTGATGAAATTAAGCGTGTGAGAGCCGAGCTCAAGCCTGTCTCCCTCTCCGACGGTGAGCTGCCTGTCGGGGTATTCGACGCCGTAGAAGTTTTTGAGCATCGGGAAAGACTTCGCGCTTGAAACCAGAACAGCCTTCGGGAATCTTTCCGCAAAGGCGGCGATGCTGGATGAGTGGTCAGGCTCCATATGCTGTATGACGAGATAATCAGGCTCTCTTCCGCCGGCCTCTTTCTCAATATTCGCGAGCCATTCGTCCGCGAAGCGCCCGTCAACGCTGTCCATTACGGCGATTTTTTCATCCGCGATGAGATATGAATTGTATGCCATTCCTTCGGGAACGATATACTGCCCTTCAAACAGGTCGATATCGTGATCGTTTACTCCGACATATCTGATGCTGTCCGTGATTTTCATAACCGTTTCTCCTTTTATTATTGATTATTCTTTTTATGTGTGTTAAAATTTCCGAGGAAGGGAAGATGATAATATGAAAACAGTTAAAACTGCTATTTCCGTTTTGCTTTGTCTTGTTATGATTTTTGCTCCGGCAATGAATTGCGCATCCGCCGCGCAGGCGGAGAGCAAAGCATTCGGCGACGGAGAAGGCCTCAATTTCCTCGTGCTGGGCGATTCCATATCGGAGGGCTTCGGTGTTGAAAACAGCGACGAGGCGGGCTACGCGAGAATTGTCGCCGACACAGAGGGCTATGATTATCTGAATTACTCCAGAGTCGCAACCGATACGAGCGATCTCCTCTCACGCCTTGATTCGCGAGAAGAAATAATTCAGGCGGTCAGAGAGGCCGATATAATAAATCTCAGCATCGGCTCAAATAATTATCTGGCGAATCCCGATGTCGTTATGATAACGGTGGGTGCACTTTTCGGCACAAACGATAAGAAGCTTGATGAGATAGCTCAGTGGATTTATGAGGATTATCTCAGACTTATCGACCGCCTCAGGGAGCTCAACCCCGATGCCGTGATTATTTTTGATAATGTTTACTGCTCCTGGGAGGGGCTCGGCAGAATCCCGTTCAATAAGGCGGTGGTCAGGGTGAACGCCGCGCTCGATAAGGCAAAAGAGGCGAGGAAGGATGAATTCCTGATTTTTGACCTTGCAAGCGTCATAAACGGTCACGGCGAGCTTGTTGCCGATGACTCAACCCATCCGAATGCGAAGGGGAATGTCGAGATTGCGAGAGCGATGCTCGGATTCCTCAAGGAGCTCGGGCTCGGAGAAAAGACGGAGCCCGTGGTGAATAACCCCGGCATCGACTATAACTTCTTCGTTCAGAGCTACGGTCAGTTCGCCGGCGCGATTATAACGGTGCTTGTCAAGTGGCTGACAAAGCATTATTGATGATTATATAACTGCAATATATCCTGCCGTGTAGGGCTCCGTGCCCTGCGCGGCGGGAGTTTTTATTACCTCATACCAGGTGAAGACCCTGTCTTCTCTGCCGTTTCTGGTCTGCCACGCCTTCAGGGTGATTTCGCCTTTGAGCAGAGTGGTGATGCAGCCGTGCGCGTCGGCGGATGACTGCGTATGCTCAAGAGGAGAGGAGGGCAGGGGAATGTCACAGGCGAATTCTTCGATAGATAACCCGGGCGGCAGAAAAACCGCGCGGTCGTTTTCGTATCGCCACTTTGCGTAGATAAGTCTGAATTCGTCCGGCCCGAGAAGCTCGCTTATCATAAGCCGAGCCCTGCGCGGATTTCCGCGACCGCCTTTTCCATATCGGGCATATATTTTTCGATTTCGCTCACGAGCTTGAGCTGAGTCCTTGCTCTGTCGAGATTGTGCTCCGGGTAGCCGGTTCCGAAATAAACGTCGCCGTTTATATAGTCTCCGAGAAATCTCATACCGCATTCGAGCGCCATAAGCTTCGCCGAGAAGGGCAGATATTTCATTTCGTTCTCTGTCAGGGCGCTGCCTGCCGAGGATAGATAACCCTCCGCGTAAGCCCTGAAATACTCCATGCTGAATCTGACCTTGTCAAGATCCTTCTCATCCTCGGCGGCTGTGCTCGCGCCGTATCTGATGCTGTCGCCGAAATCATAGAGCGAAAGGCCGGGCATTACCGTATCGAGGTCCACAACGCAGATTGCCTCGCCCGTAATATCGTCAAACATTACGTTGTTGAGCTTGGTGTCGTTATGAGTGACTCTGAGCGGGAGTTCGCCCTTTTCTATCAGATCCGTGAGCACGGAGCAGTCCGGCTCTCTCTGAAGGATGAACCGGGTCTCTTCCTCGCAGTTATCCGCTCTGCCCGAAAGATTATCCGCGACCGCCTTTTTGAAATCGGCAAGGCGCGAGACCGTGTTATGGAAGTTCGGTATTGTCTCCGCGAGAGAATCCGCAGGATAGTCGGCAAGCTGACGCTGGAAGTTTCCGAAAGCGACGGCAGCCGCTCTGAAATCGGCGGGGTTTTCTACCGTCTGTATGGTATGCGCTCCGGTGATGAAGATAAACGAACGCCAGAATTCACCGCTTTTTGAAATATAATAGGGCAGGCCGCTCTTTGAGGGCAAAACGGTCAGACACTCTCTGTCGGGGTCTCCGCCGCGCTTTTTTATTTTCTTCCTGAGGAAATCCGAGATGCCGACGATATTATTCATCAGCTCGACGGGCCTGCGGAATACGTTGGTATTCAGCTGCTGGAAGAGATATTTTTTCTCTCCGAAATCAAGAGCAAAAGTGCTGTTGATGTGGCCGTCGGTTATTCTGTTGACTGAGACAGGCTTATTTTCGAAGCCGTATGCCTCAAGCAGCTCGTCAAGAATTTTTATTGAGTTATCCATCGGAATTCTCCGTTCTTTATTTTTTCTTTTTAAACATTTTCGCGAGATACTGACCGGTGTAGGATTCCTTGCAGCGGGCGACCTCCTCGGGTGTACCCTGAGCGACGATATTTCCGCCCGAGTCTCCTCCCTCGGGGCCGAGGTCGATAATGTGGTCGGCTGTTTTTATTAGGTCAAGGTTATGCTCGATGACTATGACGGTGTTGCCCTTGTCAACGAATTTCTGAAGGACCTCAATGAGCTTATGAACATCCGCCGTGTGAAGGCCCGTAGTCGGCTCGTCGAGGATATAGGCCGTCTTTCCTGTCGAAAGTTTTGAGAGCTCCGTCGCGAGCTTTACTCTCTGCGCCTCGCCGCCCGAAAGAGTGGTGGCGGGCTGGCCGAGCTTGATATAGCCGAGGCCGACATCGTAGAGTGTCTCGATTTTGCGACGGATTTTGGGCACGGCCTCAAAGAAATTCACGGCCTCCTCGACCGTCATTTCGAGCACATCGTGGATATTCCTGCCCTTGTATCTGACTTCGAGAGTTTCGCGGTTGTATCTCTCGCCGTGACAGGTATCGCAGGTGATATATATATCGGATAAAAACTGCATCTCTATTTTGAGAATGCCGTCGCCCTGGCAGGCCTCGCACCGCCCGCCCTTGACGTTGAAGGAGAATCTGTTGGCCTTATAGCCCTTCTTTTTCGCGTCCATAGTCTGAGCAAACAGCTCGCGGATATCGGTGAAAACTCCCGTATATGTCGCGGGGTTTGACCTGGGCGATTTCCCTATGGGGCTCTGGTCTATGGTGATGACCTTGTCAAGGTGCTGTACTCCGTCAATCCTGTCGAATTTACCGCAGATTTTCTTTGCGTTATTGAGCTCGACTGCGAGATACTTTGAGAGAATCTCGTTTATCAGTGAGCTTTTTCCGCTGCCCGAAACACCCGTTACGCAGATGAATTCTCCGAGAGGGAATTTAACGTCAATGTTTTTGAGGTTATTCTCGCTCGCGCCGTAAACCGTGAGGAATTTCCCGTTTCCGCTGCGGCGGGATGAGGGAATTTCTATTTTTTTGCGCCCGCTCAGATACTGTCCGGTGATGCTCTCTTCGCAGGCCATTATCTCTTCGGGAGAGCCGCAGCAGACGATATTTCCGCCGTGAATGCCCGCGCCCGGGCCGACATCCACAATATAGTCGGCGCTCATCATCGTCTCCTCGTCGTGCTCAACCACGATAAGAGTGTTGCCGAGGTCACGCAGGTCCTTCAGGGTATTCAGAAGCTTACCGTTATCTCTCTGATGAAGCCCTATGCTCGGCTCGTCAAGCACATAAAGAACTCCCATGAGAGAGGAGCCTATTTGGGTCGCGAGCCTTATTCTCTGCGCCTCTCCGCCGGAGAGGGTGGATGCGGGGCGCGAGAGCTGAAGGTATTCGAGACCGACGCTTGAAAGGAAGCTCAGACGCGAGTGTATCTCTTTAATGATTCTGTCGCCTATAAGGTGAGCGGTTTTGTCGAGCTCGAGAGAAGCGAGAAACTCGATTTCCGCGTGAATTGATTTATGTGAGAATTCATCAATGTTTATTCCGCCGACCGTGACGCAGAGGTATTCTTTTTTGAGCCTCGCTCCGCCGCATTCAGGGCAGACCTCGTTGCTCATATACTGCTCGTATTCCGCGCGCATTGCCTCGCTGCCGGTTTCCTGATATCTTCTCTCAATATTGTTTATGATTCCTTCAAAATCGGCGTAATATGTTCCGCCGCCGTAGATGCCGCCCCTGACGAATTTGATTTTTTTGCCGTCTGTACCGTAAAAAATCGCCTTTTTTGCCTCATCGCCGAGCTTGCGGAATGGAGTGTCAAGAGAAAAGCCGTATTCCTGCGCGAGACCTTCAAAATACATCCTCGATATGGTGCTCTCGCCGACGCCCCAGCCGGAGGCCTGAATTGCGCCCTG
>CACZTQ010000248.1 GCA_902784155.1 Oscillospiraceae bacterium | reverse complement strand
TATCCGTCGCCTGAGATGAATCCCTCTCCTTCGATGACAACATAAATCGCCGCCGTCTTATCGGGTACAAACTCACCGCCGGAAAGATTTATCATCCTGACATTGAATGTCGGAGTGGTCTCGGGCCCTATCAGATTCTGATAAAGAAGGCCGTCTTCATCTTTTAAAACCGCGGGAGTCAGAGGAGCGTTGACGCTTTTTTTGAAATCAAAGCAGTCGAGAGCCTCATCGGGGTCTATACCCATATACATCTCTTCGTCTCTCAGACGATGGCTGCCGCAGAATCTCTCGGGCTGAATTGTAAAATCCGTAGGCTCCTGTATCTCAAGCAGAAGGCATCCGGCTCCGATGGCGTGAACGAACTTCGCCGGTATGTAGATAACATCGCCGGGAATCACCTCTATAGAATTTAACAGATCCTCAAATCCGCCGTCGCCTGTTTCGGATTTTTTAATAGCCCTGACAAAATCCTCTTTTGTAACGCCCTCTCTGAATCCAAAATAAACCTTCGCTTCCGGTCTTGTGCCGAGAATCACCCAACTCTCTTCTTTACCGTGAGAGGAATTGAAATGTTTAAGCGAGAATTCTTTATCGGGATGAGCCTGAACAGGCAGCCTGACGGCGCTGTCTATAAACTTTGTCAGTATCCCGATATCATCCTTGTCGCCGAGAATCTCATCCTTATAATCTCTGAGAGCGTCGGTCAGCAGGATTCCGGTATCTCTGATAACGGAAACGCCTTCATTCTCGATATTCGTCTCATAATTCAAAGCCTTGACGGACGACGCGACCCACTCCTCGGGGAAATTGCTGTCTTCGGAATCATCGCCGAAAAAAGACGAAAAGAGTTTGCCGCCGGTATAGACTCTGTAAACTCTGTTTTTTTCAAAAAATATCGGCTCGTTGTAAAAGATATAGACCGCCTCGCTTCACTCGATAATTATTGATAAATTATAACATTTTATAAGAATTTTTATAAGATTTAAAATGCACAAATTAAAATCAAATTTTTATAAAATATAACAAGTGAGAAATTTTAAAAAAATTTTTGAAACATTGCAACAAAAACGGATTATTTTTACACTGATATATAAATACGGAGTTTGGATGGCTCCCTTTTAAACAGGAAAGGTAAAAGTAAAATGTTGTTTATCAGAAAAGAAGATGCATACCCGGATTTTTTCTTTAACAGTATTCTGGATATCACCCCGGGCGATATCAAAGATATGGGTGCGAAGGCAGTAGCCGTTGACCTTGACAATACCGCCGCCGAATTCGGTACATTTCACCTTATAGACGGGATGAAGGAATGGACGCAGAATATGATTGATTCCGGTATCAAGGTTATAATCGTTTCAAACACCTGGATCAGCAGAGCGTATATTCTCTCAAGACAGATGGGCCCGGTGGCTTTTATTCCGATGTCGCTCAAGCCTCTTACATTCAGCCTTAGACTCGCTTCGAGAATACTCGGCGTGAATGTCAGCGAAACCGCGATGATCGGCGACAAAATGTCGAGCGATATTCTTGCCGCCAACCGCGCCGGCAGCATCGCCGTTAAAGTGCAGCCGCTCAGCAGGCTCAGGAGAGCCGGCGAAGCAGCGCAGTTCATTTTCGGCTCGGCTAAATAATTACAGACAACTGAACAGAATAAATATTTCAGCCGTACAGAGCATAGTTCTGTACGGCTGATTTCTTACTGCTGTTTATTTTTTAATTCTTCAAGATACTCATCGTATGTCAGCTTCTTGTCATAATGATGGCCGGTTGTTATATCGATGATTCTGTCCGCAACCGTCTGAACAAACTGATGGTCGTGTGAGGTGAAAAGAATCGTCTGCGGATATTTTATCAGCCCGTCATTGAGAGAAGCGATTGATTCAAGATCGAGGTGGTTTGTGGGCTCGTCAAAAATAAGCACATTGGCGCCCGAGAGCATCATTTTGCAGAGCATACAGCGGACTCTCTCGCCGCCGGATAAGACCTTTGCCTTTTTAAGAGCTTCGTCGCCCGAAAACATCATTCTGCCCAGCCAGCTTCTGACATCGCTCTCAAATACCAGATTTGAATATCCGCGCAGCCAGTCGATAAGATTATCCTCAACGCCGTCAAAGAATGCAGAATTATCCGAGGGGAAATAAGACTGAGATGTGGTCACTCCCCATTTGATTGTACCCTCATCGGGCTCGAGCTCGCCGGCGAGGATTCTGAAAAGAGCTGTCTTCGCGACAGCGTCAGTTCCGACAAAGGCGACTTTCTCGCGCGGAAGAATGGTAAACGAGACGTTATCGAGAACCTTCCTGTCACCTATTGTTTTGGATATTCCCGTAACCGTGAGCACATCGTTGCCGACCTCTCTGTCGGGCTTGAAGCTGACGAACGGGAATCTTCTCGACGACACCGGCATATCGCTCAGATCAAGGCTTTCAAGCAGACGCTTGCGGCTTGTGGCCTGCCTGGATTTCGAAGCGTTTGCGGAGAATCTCTCGATAAATTTTTTGAGCTCTTCCGCTTTTGCCTCGTTCTTTTTATTCTGCTCCTTGAGCTGTCTCTGACGAATCTGAGTATATTCATACCAAAAATCGTAGTTGCCGGCATAGAGCGTGATTTTGCCGTAATCTATATCGGCGATATGGGTGCAAATCATATTGAGAAAGTGTCTGTCGTGCGAAACGACAATCACGGTGCTTTCGAGTTCAAGCAAAAAATCCTCGAGCCAGCTGATAGCGTCTATATCAAGATGGTTGGTCGGCTCGTCCATAAGCAGAATATCGGGGTTACCGAATAAAGCCTGCGCAAGCAGGACTTTTATCTTGAGGTCATTCGGAAGCTCTTTCATCTGTTTATAATGCCATTCGTTGGTGACTCCGAGACCGTTGAGAAGAATCTCGGCGTCGCTCTCGGCGCTCCATCCGCCCATTTCGGCGAATTCCTCCTCGAGCTCGCTGACTCTGATGCCGTCTTCCTGAGAGAAATCCTCCTTGGCGTAGATGGCATCCTTCTCATCCATAATATCGCAGAGCTTTTTGTTGCCGAGCAGAACCGTTCTGATAACCTCACAATCGTCAAAAGCGAAGTGATCCTGTCTGAGAACGGATATTCTCTCGCCCGGGGTTACAATAACCTTGCCTCCGGTAGGCTCGAGCTCACCCGAAAGAATCTTCAGAAAGGTTGATTTTCCGGCTCCGTTAGCGCCGATAAGACCGTAGCAGTTTCCTCTGGTGAAAGTAATATCTGTATGCTTGAATAAAGCTTTACCCGAATAGGATAATTCAACATCCTGGGTTGCTATCATATATATACTCCTTGAATATCGGGCCCCCTATCGACAAAACCGATAAGAGGCCCGGTCTGAATCATTTATACGGTTTTCGCAAGAGTGATAAGATCTATCGCGCCGACAGGGCACTCTGAGTGGCAGGCGCCGCAGCCGATACACTTCTCATAATCAACCTTAGCGCAGAATCTGTCAATTGCAACAGCTTCGCTCGGGCATGCCTTGACGCATTTCATACAGCCGATACAGCCCGCTGTACACTCCTTGCGCGTCTGCGCACCCTTATCGTGATTCTTGCAGAGAACTGCAGCCTGAGTTTCATCAAGCGGAAGCATTTCGATAAGACCTTTGGGGCAGGTCTTTACGCACATTTTACAGGCTCTGCAGAGATTGGGGTTGATTCTCGCGATACCGTCGCAGATGCTGATGGCACCATATTCGCAGACAGCCATACAGTCTCCGAAGCCGACACATCCGTAGATACATTCCTTCGGACCGCCGAAAACAAGAGAGGCCATTTTACAGTTGCTGACGCCCTGATAATTGAGCTTGATCTGAGCGACATCATTATGACCGCGGCAGAGAACAACGGCGGCAACCGGCTTGACAGTTCCGGCTTCAACGCCGAGAATCTCGCTGATTGCCTTTGCGGCTTCATTTCCTCCGGGATTGCAAAGGGCGGTTTCGGTGGTTTCGCCTTTTGATAGAGCCGCCGCGTAGCCGTCACAGCCCGAAAAGCCACAGGCGCCGCAGTTTGCGCCGGGAAGGCATTCTCTGATTTTTTCGGCTTTTTCATCAACGGGAACCGCAAAAACTTTTGACGCGATTGAAAGAAGCAGAGCGGCAAGAGCGCCCGTTACCGAGACGATAACAACAGCGATAATTATAATTTTAATATCCATAATTTACCGCCTTTCTCAGCCGAATATACCGTCAACAACTCCCGCAAAGCCCTGGAAAGAGAGCGAAACAAGAGAAGCGGCAATAAGTGTAATCGGAAGACCTTTGAGAGCTTTGGGAATATCGCAGCCCTCAAGGCGTTCACGGACTCCAGCGAACATTATCATCGCAACCATAAATCCCGCGCCGCCGCCTATTGAGTTAATCATGGACGAAGCGAAATTATAGCCGTTGTCAACGTTGAGAAGAACGACGCCGAGAACTGCGCAGTTGGTTGTGATAAGAGGAAGATAAATACCGAGCGCCGAGTAAAGCGAAGGTATAAACTTCTTGAGAACTATCTCAACAAACTGAACGAGCGCGGCAATGACAAGGATAAAAACTATTGTCTGAAGGTAATCAAGGCCGTTCTTTTCGAGCAAAAACTTGTTTATGGGATATGTGACGGCGGTGGCAAGAGCCATTACGAATATAACGGCAACGCTCATACCCGCCGCGGTGTTGAGCTTTTTGGAAACGCCGAGGAAGGGACAGATACCGAGGAATTTACAAAGGATAAAGTTCTCGGTCAATATGGCAGTAAGGAAAATACTTGCAAGTGTCATACGGCAGAGCCCTCCTTACTTTCGGATTTTGCGGCAGGATTTGATTCACATTTTTCACCTTTGTTGAGAATTGCGCAGCTTGACGCCATCGGGCAGGCCGAGCAGCCGCTGAGCTCCGCAGCGGGTTTGCCGCCGCGCTCCGCGAGCTTGTTGGCCGCAGCCATTACAAGGCCGAATACGAGGAATCCGCCGGGAGCCATCGTGAGCATCGCAACGGGCTGCTGAAGAATCTTGAATCCGGTAAAGCCCGTAACTCCGAAAAGCTTCGTGAGCGAGTCTATGCTGTCGAGGAAGGTGCCCGCGCCGAGCACTTCGCGGATTGTCGCCATCACTATCAGCGCGAAGGTAAAGCCGATTCCCATTCCGAGTCCGTCAAGGAATGAAGCGGGAACGGAGTTTTTGCCCGCAAAAGCTTCGGCTCTGCCGAGAATAATGCAGTTAACGACTATAAGCGGAAGATAAACTCCGAGAGCGTCGTTGAGAGCGGGAACAAACGCCTTGACAAGCATCTGAACTATCGTAACGAATGAAGCGATAACAACTATGTATGCGGGAATTCTGATTTTTGAAGGAATAACCTTCCTGAGCGCAGAGATAACAACATTTGAGCAGACAAGTACAAGAGTTGCCGCGATGCCCATACCGATTGAGTTTGTCACCGAAACCGATACGGCAAGAGTCGGGCAGGTACCGAGAACAAGTCTCAATACCGGATTCTCTTTGATAATGCCTTTGCTGAATTCTTTACCGAGTGACTTGCTTTCAGCCATTGCCGCTCACCTCCCCGCTTATTGACGAATAACATTTAAGTGCATTGTTGACGGCATCCGTGATACCTGTGGATGTTTTGGTAGCG
>CACZTQ010000247.1 GCA_902784155.1 Oscillospiraceae bacterium | reverse complement strand
TGACCTCGCCGAGCATTACAGAGATATATCTGAATGTCAGCATCATCAGCGACGTCAGGATTGAGGGGCAGTGAAGCCTCCGCAGGGCGAGGCATATTTCCTCAACCGGCGTTGTCGCTATGAGCAGAAACGAAGCGAGCAGAGAGAAAACTCCCTTTATCATCAGAGTCAGCATCGAAATGACGCCGCCCGTTATATTCAGGGAGCCGGCGCTGAATAAGACCGCCTTGTCAAAAAACGGGTTGAAAACGCCGAGCACACACACAAGCGGCAGTATATAGCGCAGCTTATAAAGCCCGGAGGTCAGGGGAATATAACTGAACTGAAATGCGATGACGGGGAAAATTATCATTGTCGACAGGGCGACAATATCATATTTCCCGAATGAAACGGTAACGAATATATACAGGATTGTCAGAAAAAGCTTTGACAGAGGAGACAGACGGCGATAAGGCGAGCTTATACGGTTAAGCTCGTCTATAGCGTCTATTTCCCTTTTTGCTTTCTCTGTGTTATTCATTTATCCGCCTGTTTTTTCTTTCTGAAGAATCTGCCCGCGAAGCAGACGGCAACGGCGCACGCGGCAACCATCACGCTGCCGAGAATTCCCGAAACGGCAGTGCCGGCGGGATTCTCCGCGTCATTTGAAAAAGCGTAATCCGGCAGGAAGGAGGTCTTCTCCTGAATGCCTTCGGCCTTCTCTGCGAATGCGCTGTCTTTGCCGAAATTCTCTTCGTCAAGGCCCATATTTTCGGAATAGCCTTCTTCGGCGTTTCCGAAAAGAGCCCACTCAAGACCGTCGGGGTTTGCGCTCGCAAGCAGCGAAAGTCCTCCGCCTATAATGACGGCAACAGCCGCAAGAACGGCGATTACTCCCTTGAATGAAAGCCTGCCTTTGCTCTCTTCCCCGCGTCTCAAGGCCTTCACCATTTCGGGTCTCGCCTCTGAGACAAACACAAGCACAGCCGCGGTGATGATACCCTCGACAAGGCCGATGGCAAGGTGGATGGGCTGCATAAGAAGCACGAATGATTTAAAAGGAAGCTCCGTGATGCCCGAGAGCGATGTCTCGAGAACAACCGAGAAAGCGCCGAGCTGAAGCGTTACAATACATCCGATAACAGATGCGAGAATTATTTTGAGACGGTTTGCTCTTCTCTCGCCCGCTTTGGCAAAAAGGGCGGATGAAACTATCGGCTTCCAGATAAGGAAATAGCCGACAAAGCAGCCGTAGAATGCCATATTCCAGATATTTGCTCCGAGCGCCATAAGTCCGCCGTCCGCAAAGAAAAGGCATTGTATGGCGAGAATCACAATCATTGAGAGGAAGCCCGCAAACGGGCCGAGCAGAGCCGAGAGCATCATTCCTCCGCAGATGTGCCCCGATGAGCCTGTGCCGGGAATGGCGTAGTTTATCATCTGCCCCGCGAATACAACCGCCGCCATAACGGCCATTGTCGGGAGCTTTCTGAAGGTAGGTTCATCCGATAACTTTTCTTCTTTATGAAGACTGTAAATTGAAATTCCTGCCGTGACGGCCGATGCGACATACATTACGCCGGCAACCGGAGCCGAGAGCAGAGCGTCTGCCATGTGCATACAAATACCTCATTTCTTTAACAATTCTTTTTTTATTTCCGCAACCGTTTTACCGGCTGTTTTTGCCGCTTTGGATATATCGTCGTATTCCGGTTTTTCCTTTATCACGCCGAAACCCCGCGAAATTTTTGTGCGTACCTTGCCGTAAGGCGTGTCGGTTTCGACGATTTCTCTGTCAAGGGTATATCTTCTGAAGGAGCTTTCGCGGATTCCTATTGTCGAGGTGTGCGCGAATACAGTTTTCAGCAGCTTTTCCCTGTCCTCCGGTCTGCACATAACGCAGAATATGATACCGGGCCTTCCTTTTTTCATCCCTGCCGGAAGAGTATAGACATCGAGCGCCCCCGCCTCAAAGCAACGCTCCGAGGCAAACGCGATTTCCTCGCCGGTCATATCGTCCGTATTGCAGCTGAGTTCGATTATTTCTTCGGCTTTTCCGTCCGCTTCGCCGAGAATTGCCCTGACGCAGTTGGCGGTTTCAAAATCCTTTTTACCCATACCGTACCCGGTTTTTCTGATAACGGCGGCGGGCAGGGGAGAGAACGAAGAAACAAAATGTCTGAGCAGCGCTGCGCCCGTCGGAGTACAGAGTTCGCTGCTGATTCCGTTTGAGAATACCGGAATTCCCTCAAGGATTACGGCGGTCGCGGGAGCGGGCACGGGAAGAATTCCGTGAGCGCATCTTACCGTTCCCGAGCCTGTGTTAACGGGGGAGGCGATGATTCTTGCGGGGGAGAGTTTTTCAATCAGAGCGCAGACTGCGGTTATATCCGCAACGGCGTCGAGAGCCCCGACCTCGTGAAAATGAATCTCATCAACGGGGACTCCGTGGACCCGGCTTTCGGCATTCGCGATTATGTCATAGACTGCCGAGACATCGCTCTTGACTTTTTCAGAAACGGCGAGTGAGGAGATAATATCCGCGATTTCGCCGCGCGTGCGGTGGTGATGCTCCGCGCCGTGATGTCCGCCTTCCTCTTCCTCTTCTCCGTTTATTTTCACTCCGAGATGTATTCCCGAAACTCCGCATTTGACAGCCTTTTCGGCGGAATATACGACTCCGGGAATCCCGAGAGAATTGAGATAGCCGATGATTTCGTCTTTATTCTCAAAAATATCGAGAAGGGAGGCCGCGAGCATATCGCCTGCGGCGCCCATATTGCATTCAAAATAAAGAATATTCATTTTTTTGTCTCCATGTGATTTATCATCCCTGCGAGATAGCCGGCGCCGAATCCGTTGTCGATATTCACAACCGAAACTCCTCCCGCGCAGGAATTCAGCATCGACAGCAGGGCGGTCAGGCCTTCAAACGCCGCTCCGTAGCCGACGCTTGTGGGCACGGCGATTACGGGGCAGTCGGCAAGGCCGCCGATGACGCTCGCGAGAGCGCCCTCCATCCCCGCTATTGCGATTATAACGCTCGCGGACATTATTTCGTCGAGGTGCGAGAGCATCCTGTGAAGCCCCGAGACGCCGACATCATAGAGGCGGACAACTTCGTTGCCGTGAACTTCGGCGGTTACCGCCGCCTCCTCCGCGACGGGTATATCGGATGTGCCGGCGGTTGCGACAACTATCCTGCCGATACCCGAGGGGGCGGGGATTTTTCCGATAATACCGCATTTCGCCTTCTCTCTGTAATCAAGAGACAATGAGGAGGTGAGCGCGTTTGCTTTTTCGCTGTCGAGCCTTGTTATCAGGACCGTTTCAACGCCGTTATCAAGAAGGCTCTTTGCTATTCCCTCAATCTGCTCCGCGGTCTTGCCCGCGCCGTAGATTACCTCGGGCATTCCCTGTCTTATGCCTCTGTGAAGGTCAACCTTTGCATAACCCAGATCCTCAAACGGCTGCTTCTTGAGCTTGAGAACGGCCTCGTCAACGGAAATTCTGCCGTCCCTGAGATCGCAGAGTATATTCCTGGTCTCGTTTTCCATTTCTTTTCCCTTTCGTGCCGGATAAAATATAAAAAGGCGTACCGTCCCTCTGCTGAGAAACTGTATGCCTTCATGACAATGTGTGATTTGTAAACTTCTCTGCGGCTTCAGCCTGCGAGGCGGCTTCATACCGCCCGATTATAAAGAATAATAACATATAATATAATAAAAATCAAGTAATCATTATTATTTGCAAAAAATGAAAAAACGTGGTATAATATCCGCGTAAAATAAAAAATATCCGGGGGAGGCGTTATCGCTTACCGCCCGGCCGAGGTGAAAATTGGAAGTTTTAAGAAGCGCTTTATCGGGATTGCTTTCGGCAATCATAATGTTTTTATCGACGGCTTTTCCGTCTCTTGCACCAAAAAAATTCAATGTAACGGTTGATGACAAGTCAAAGGAATTCTGCGACATTATCAAAGAGAATTCATATCTTGACATTGAAGGTCTTGTAACGGACCTTCCCGACCTCTCCGCCCCGGCGAGAGTGCTCGGCAAAGTCTTTTTCTTTGACAACGGTGAATTCAGCGCCTTTATGTATCGCCTGAGAGACAGATGCTATGAGGATGACAGGATAATTCTCGGCAAGCTCTTTTATCTTATCGGCGCCTATTTTGAGGTT
>CACZTQ010000246.1 GCA_902784155.1 Oscillospiraceae bacterium | reverse complement strand
TTTGAGCAGGCATAGTGGTCATAGATACTGATTTTAATGGGGTCGCCGGTACGCGCCCAGTGAATTGGGGCGTTTCTGTCGCCGGTCTCGGCGACGGTGCCGATATAGACTACCTTGACGGCGTCCGGATTCGGCTGAGCCTTGACAGCGTCAACAACATTCCTTGCCGCAGTGGTGTTGGTGACAACAGTCCTGGTGGGATAATAGTCGGCGGCGGGAGAAACCATTCCTCCGACGTGAAGAACATAATCCGCTCCGTCAACGCCTCTCTTGACATCTTCATAGTTTTTGAGATCGCCCCATACGATCTTGACGGAAGGATCGTTGAGATAGCCGGCAAACTTCTTCCTGTTCTTTTCGCTGTCGCGCAGGAGAACGTTGATATTGAATTCATCCTTATGCTTTATGAACTCAAGGAAGCTCTGGTAACCCATGTTACCCGAAGCGCCGGTAAGGAAAACGGTTTTTTTCTGTGCCATGGAATAACCCTCCTGAAATAGAAATTTGTATTAAACCATATATAATAATAACATAAAATCTATATTAAATCAACATTTTTTTGTTTAAAATGTTATCCCGCGATAAGGCTGTATATGAGCTTTTCGGTTTCCGCCATTGCGGCCATTTCTTTTTTATGAGTCTCGACAAATCCGCTGTCGCTCATAACTCTCGATTTCGTGCCTATATCAACGCCGAGCAGCGAAAGGTGATACTTTGCGTTGACGGGATACTGGCGGGATTCAACCGTTGAGGCAAACGAGAGGAAGTCGGCCATCTGCTTTGCCTTGACGGGCTCCTTCTCATAATTCTCACACAGCCAGGCGTAAAGCTCGGGGTGGAAGTTTGCCATAACGCCCGAGTAACCCGCGCAGCCCGCCCTGAGAGATTCAAGCAGAGTCGCGCCGTTGGCGTTGAAAATCTTGAGTCCGCTGCCGGAAGCCGCTTCAAGCTTCGAGCGTATCTGCGAGATGTTGCCGCAGGTATCCTTTATGAATTTAAGCGGGCTGATTTCGCAGCATTCCGAGAGCAGCGACGGAGTCATCAGACGCTTGTAGGGATAGGGGCACTCATAGATTCCGAAGCCGGTATCAGGGAGAGCTTTCACGGCTTTTTCGTAGTTTCTCATAAAAACATCCTCGCCGTCACTCTCGCCTGCGAATCTGTTGGCGATAAAGACGTAAGCGTCTATGCCCGTATCGACGAACGCCTTCGCTTCGTAAATCTGCCTGTCGATATCATCCGCCGTGTGACCCGAGGCGACAATGCTGATGCCTTCGGGTTTATTTTTCATTATGAATTTAAGAAGTTCAAGGCGCTCCTCAAAAGAGAGGAAGAAGATTTCGCTTGACTGGCAGATTGCGAAAACGCCGCTGACTCCCCTGTTCTTATAAAAATCAAGAAGCTGAAGGACTCCGTTATAATCGATTTTATTGTCACCGTTAAACGGAGTGAGCATTGTCGGATATACGCCGTTGTTTATTTCTTTAATCATGGTTATTCCTCCCCGAAGCCTGAGAAGCGAGGTAATCCCTGACCTCTCCGGCAAAATAAAATGACCCGCAAACGAGCACCGCCTCGTCATCCCCCGCTGTTTCGAGGGCGTATTTCACGGCCTGCAGGGAATCCGGAATCGCAGTAACATCCGCGCAGTATTCCCCCGCCCTGAGCGCGAGCGTTTCCGCGTCAAGAGCTCTCGGGACTCTCGCCCTGGAAGCTATGAAACGGCTGACGCAGGGCATCACGATATCAAGGTATTTTTCATAATCCTTATCCGCCATAATCGAACACACGGCGGTTATCTTTTTGCCTGGAAAAGAAGAAAGAACAAATTTCTTCAGAGCCCCGGCTCCCTCCTCGTTATGCCCTCCGTCAAGAATCACGGGGCATCTGAGATTAAACGGCTCGAGCCTCGCGGGCATCGAACATTTTTTGAGAGCGGCGGCGATAACAGCGCTGTCAATACCGGGCATTACGGCTTTCACGGCCGTCACGGCTGTTATCGCGTTATATATCATGTGAGTTCCGGCAAGGGGCAGAAAATAACGCTCCCCGTCAAAGACAAATTCCGAGCCGAAGGGCGTTGAGCTCTCGATGACGAGCCTATCCGTCCGGGGGATAATCAGCTCATCCCCCGCCTCGCTGCAGGCCTTATCGATAACCTTCAGAGCGTCCGGATTCTGAAGCGGATAAGTTATTACCCGCGAGCCCGGCTTTATAATTCCCGCTTTTTCAAAGGCAATCTTTTCAACCGTATCGCCGAGGACCGAAGTGTGATCGAGCGAAATTGAGGTTATTACCGCGGCGAGCGGAGCTTTGATGATATTCGTTGCGTCAAATCTCCCGCCGAGACCGACCTCAAGAACCGCGTAATCGCATTTCTTTTCGGCAAAATAGAGGAAAGCGGCCGCCGTAATGAATTCAAACTCCGTGACCGTTATTCCGTATTTTTCGCTTGTCAGCTTAACCTTCTCAACACAGCGCGCAAGGTCGTCGCCCGCTATCATTTCGCCGTCAAGCTGAATCCTCTCGCGGAAATCGACAACATAGGGCGAGGTGTAAAGCCCCGTCCTGAAGCCCGATTGAGTCAGAATCTTTGAGCAAACGGTGCTGACAGAGCCTTTGCCGTTGGTGCCCGCGACGTGGATGAATCTGAGCGAATCCTGGGGATTGCCGAGTTTCTCACATAAAAGAGATACCCTCTCAAGACCCGGCCTGATGCCGAATCTCTCGAGGGAATGAACATATTGTATCGCCTGAGTGCAATTCATATTATCTCCCGAAAAGAAAGAATAAATAATCAGCCGAGCTTGGCAATGCTCTCTTTGAGCATCTCAATCTTTTCGCTGTATTTTGCCGCGGCCTCTCTCTGAGACTGAACGACATCGGCCGGAGCCTTTGAGACGAATTTCTCGTTTGAAAGCTTGTTGTTTACGAAGTCGAGGTCCTTCTGAGTCTTTTCAAGCTCTTTCTGAAGGCGCGCTCTCTCCGCTTCAAAATCAACAAGGTCACCCATCGGGATATAGATTTTGGCGTCTTCTGTAACGATGCTCACCGCTCCGTCGGCGTCAAAGCTGTCGCCCACAAGGGTCTCGGAGGCGCCCGCAAGGCGTGACATGAATACGCCGGCTTTTTCAAACGTATCTTTGTAAGCGGTGGCTATGTAAACCTTCGCCTTCTTTGAGGGCGCGACATTCATTTCGGCTCTTCTGTTTCTGATGGCGCGGATGGCCGTCATAATGCGGTTCATCTCGGTCTCTTCGGAGCTGAAGGAGAGAGAGCTGTCATACTCGGGCCAGCTTGAAATCATTATTGACTCGCCCTCGTGAGGCAGCGTCTGCCAGATTTCTTCGGTAATGAAGGGCATAAAGGGATGAAGGAGCTTGAGGGTATTGCCGAGCACCCATACCAGAACGCGCTTTGCGTTCTCCGCGTTTTCGCCGCCCTGCTGAAGGCGGATTTTCGCAAGCTCGATATACCAGTCGCAGAATATATCCCAGATGAAATCATAGAGCTTCTGAACAGCGATGCCGAGCTCGAATCTCTCAAGATTCTCGGTAACTTCCTTCGCGAGGTCATTGAAGAGGCTGATAACCCATTTATCCTCGAGAGCGAGATCTTCAGGAAGGCTCTGCTCAATCTCTTCGTCGCCGATATTCATAAGCACGAATCTCGCGGCGTTCCAGAGTTTATTGGCGAAGTTGCGGCTTGCGCCGACCTTCTCATCCGAGAATCTCATATCGTTTCCGGGGCTGTTGCCGGTGGCGAGAGTGAATCTCAGAGCATCGGCGCCGTACTGATCGATGATAACGAGAGGATCGATGCCGTTGCCGAGAGACTTCGACATCTTCCTGCCCTGCGCGTCTCTGACGATACCGTGAATAAATACGGTATCAAACGGCTGGCATCCCATCTGCTCCATCGACGAGAATATCATCCTGGCAACCCAGAAGAAGATTATATCATAACCCGTGACAAGGGTGTTTGTCGGGAAATAGTGAGCGAGCTCGGGAGTTTTGTCGGGCCAGCCCATTGTTGAGAAGGGCCAGAGCGCCGATGAAAACCAGGTATCGAGCGTATCGGGATCCTGTCTGAGCTTGCCGCCGCACTTCGGGCAGCAGCCGGGCTCCTCTCTTGAGACGGTGATTTCGCCGCAGTCGTCGCAGTACCAGGCGGGAATCCTGTGACCCCACCAGAGCTGACGGGAGATACACCAGTCCTTGATATTCTCCATCCAATGGAAATAAATCTTGTCAAATCTCTCGGGGATGAACTTTGTCTTTCCGCTTCTGACGCAGTCGATTGCGGGCTCCGCGAGAGGCTTCATTTTAACGAACCACTGCTTTGAGA
>CACZTQ010000245.1 GCA_902784155.1 Oscillospiraceae bacterium | reverse complement strand
TGAACTGGAATGACGATCACAGATTCCTCAAGACCGCGTTTGACACAACCGTTCAGTCCGATTTCGCGCGCTTTGAGATACAGTACGGCAACGTCCTCAGACCCACCACGAGAAACAATTCCATCGAGAAGGCAAAGTTTGAGGTTGTCAATCATAAATATACAGACCTTTCCGAAACCCGCTGCGGCGTCGCTCTGCTCAATGACAGCAAGTACGCCATCAGCGTTGAGGGCGGAAAGATGCGCCTCTCGCTCCACAAGGGCGGTCTCAGACCCGACTTCACGGGCGACCACGGTCTTCACAGGACTGTCTATTCCTTCCTGCCCCACGAAGGCGGATTCTCGGCGGAGAATGTAATACGCCCCGCTTATGAGCTCAATGTTCCCGCCGTTGCCGGCAAGGGCTGCTATGAGCTTGCGTCTCCCGTTGTACCCGCCTGCCCGAATATCATCGTTGAGGCGGTGAAGCCCTGCGAAGACAGCGAAAACGCGTTTATCGCAAGACTCTATGAGGCCGAAGGCTCCTATACGAAATGCCCCGTCAGATTCTTTGACGGCGCCGTGAAGGTCGAAGAAACCAATATGCTTGAAGAGCCCTCGGGCGAGGTCACTTCCTGCGAGATTTCCTTCAGACCCTTTGAAATCAAGACCTTCAAAGTCAGCTACTGAGGTGCAATATGCGGAATTTCGTTCTGAATTTAACCAATGAGGGGGTCACCCTCACGGCTTATATCCCCGATTATTCTCCCGAGCTTCCTGCTCTCGACAAAAGAAAAGCGATACTCGTCATCCCGGGCGGAGGCTACAGATTCTGCTCCGACAGGGAGGCCGAGCCGATTGCCTTCAGATTCCTCGGCAGGGGATTCGCGGCTTTTGTGCTTAGGTATTCGCTCGGCGAAAACAGCAGATTCCCGCGCCCGCTCGACGATGCCGTCGAGGCGCTGAAAATCATAAGACAGAATGCGGATGAATGGCATATAGACCCCAAAAAGGTTGCGGCCATAGGATTCTCCGCGGGCGGTCATCTGACCGCGGCTCTCTCGACAATGGGCGAGGAGCGCCCGGACGCTCAAATTCTCGGCTATCCCTGTATTCTCGAAAAAATGAGCGCGATTCTCGCGGAGCCGATACCTGGACTCGACGGCAGGGTTGACGACAAGACCCCTCCCGCGTTCATATTCGCTTCTTCCGAGGACGACTGTGTGCCCATAAACAATTCGCTTGAATACGCGAGGGCGCTCGATAAAAACCACATACCCTTTGAAATGCATATATTCTCAAAGGGATGGCACGGCTTCTCACTTGCGGATGAGACCGTATATAACAAGGCGGAAGAGACAGACTATAACGCCGATTGCGCGGCGTGGTTTGATTTGTGCGTAAAATGGATAAAGAGGATGTTCAATTAAAACCGAAAGAAGGTTATTAAATGAATACGGCATTATCTGTTGTTACGGGTGCGAATGGGTATTTAGGGTATTCTCTTGTAAAGGAACTGACCTCGAGAGGCGGAAATGTGCGTCTGCTGATGAGGAAGGAACGTCCCGAACTCTCCTGCTTCGGCGGCGAGGTGATGCTCGGCGATATCAACGATTATGATTATCTGCTCAGAGCGTTTGAAGGGGCCGAAACCGTCTATCACGTAGCGGGTATGATTGATATCACCGGCACCAAGGATGACCTTGTGTGGAAGGTGAATTATGACGGCACCGTCAACGTGGTGGAGGCCTGCAAAAAATGCGGCGTCAAGAATCTCGTCTTTGTTTCATCCGTTGACTGCATATCGGTCAGCGACGATATGCATCCTATAAGGGAGGTCAGCCGGTTTGACACCGCCTGTCTCTCGGACGCATACGGCAAATCAAAGGCGGCTGCGAGCCAGTATGTGATAAACTCAAATTCCGCTTCGCTCAAGACCGTCGTGGTCCAGCCGAGCTGCGTGATAGGGCCCGACGACATCTATCACAACAACAGCGTATGCACTCTTGTCAGTCTCTATGAGAAGGGTATCTTTATGGTGAGCCTCGATTTCGGCGCTTACAATTTCGTCGATGTCCGCGATGTGGCGTCCGGTATGATTGCCGCCGCCGAAAAGGGCAGAGGCGGAGAAAGCTACTTCCTGAGCGGCGAAACGCTCACGGTCGATGAGTTTATAGCGACTCTCGCGGAGATTAACGGCAAGAATCCTCCAAAGGTCAGGATGAGCAAGACGACTCTGCTTCATCTCTGCCCTGAGATAAGCTTCTTTTTCAAAACGATGCACTGGCCTCCGGTGCTCACTCCGTTTTCAATAAACAAAATCTGCGAAAATTGCGATTTTTCTTATGAGAAGGCGGCAAGCGAACTCGGTTATTCGCCCAGAAGCGCGAAGGAATCGCTCAGAGATACGGTAAACTGGCTTAAAGAAAATCCCGCCGCGGAGGATTGAGCCCGGCAAACAATACAGCGTTATAATGGGGTGTTGACTGTGAAAAAAACAATAGCTGTCATAGTTGCTCTGATAATGGTTATTTCGGCCGCCGGAGTGTCCGCCGCCGGAAAGGATGACGGCTGGAGCAAGCTGCCCGTTGTTCTTGTGTGCGGCTACGCCGGCCCTCAGCTTGCCGAGGTGGATGAGCAGGGGAACGAAACTCAGGTCTGGTATCCGGATTTTGATGAGATTCCTCAGATTCTCCTGAGCAGAATCGCCGAGGTCGGAATCGGTCTCGGAGCGTCCGTCTTCGGCTCCGCCGATTATCTCGCGAAGGTTGTCGGCGAGGAGGCCGAGAAATATCTTGAAAAAGTGAAATGCAACGATGACGGCAGCAGCACTTATAATTTAAAGCCGGTGCGTGTCGGAGCCGAGGAGACGAATTCACAGGTGCTCTTTGATGAATTCGGTGACGGAAGCTTCCAGTATGAGCCGGATATTACGGGGGATATGATGAAGCATATTTCCCGCAGTCAGATTTATAATTTCACCTGCGACTGGCGAAACGGCGCCGTGCAGTGCGCGACGGACCTTGACGAATATATTCAGCAGATAAAAGAGCGCGACGGCTGCGACAGAGTCAACATTTTCTGCCTGAGCCACGGCGGTCAGGTCACCTCGACCTACCTCACTCTCTTCGGCTACAAGCAGGATGTCAAAAACGCCTGTATGACCGTGCCTGCCGCGGGCGGCGCGGGTATCGTCTATGACCTGCTGACCGAAACGGTGAAGTTTGACGAATACAACCTCGTGAATTTTATCGAGCACGGCACGATAACCGAGGACGATTATCACTGGCTCGTTGAGGCGCAGCAGTTCGGCTTCCTCGATAAGGTCATCAACAAGCTCATCCCTTATCTTTACAGAGTGGTGGGCCACTGGGGCAGCATCTGGGATTTCTGCCCGTCCTCCGTCTATGAGGAAATGAAGGAAAAATGGCTTGACCCCGTCAAAAACGCGGCCATTATCGAAAAGAGCGACTATATGCATTACAGCGTTATGCCTCAGCTTTGGACTTCACTGCAAAAGTGCAACGATGAATACGGGATGAATGTCTCGATAGTCGCCGGAACGGATCTGACTATGACGACGGGCTGGGCGTCTCAGGGCGACGGCATCATCTGCACCGCCTTCTCGACGGGTGCCGACTGCACCGATGTCGGCGAGAGATTCCCCGACGGATATGTTCAGAAGAATCCCTGTGACGGGCATTACAAGCTCTCGCCCGCGATGACCGTTGACGCGTCAACGGCTTATCTGCCGGATAACACCTGGTTTGTCTCGGGCCTGTTTCACGGCATGACTTTCTGGGACAGCTTCACGAGGGAGCTCATTCAGCTGCTGACTCTCACCGATGAAATAAAAGACGTTTATTCGGATGAGAGATTCCCGCAGTTCCATACATCCTCAAATCCGTCATACACGGTATGGGCGGCGTTTGACAGGAGCGGCGAGGGCTATCTCTCGGATGACGATACCTGCCTGACGGTCAGAAACCTCACTCAGCAGGGCAGAGATCTTCTCATCAAAGCAGTTGTCTGCGATATTCCGGGCATTCATTTTGATGTAAAACCTTTCACGGAGCTTAAACAGGGCGAATCGGTAGATATTCCCTTCACCGGGGAGCTGCCGCAAAAATCCAACTGCCGCGTTAACGTAACCGTAAGCTACACGGCGAAGGATTCCCTCACTCCTCTGGGAGAGAGGACGCTCGCCTTCACTCTCAGAAACGGAGAGATTCCCGAAACCGACGGAGCGACAGTCTCTTCGGCAGTTAAAACTCCGTTTGATTCATCCCTCTTCGGTTTCACGGACACATTCCTCAAAAAAGCCGGGCTTTACGGATTCGTCAGTATGGTTTACACCGTTTTATATTATGTCTTTGAATCGTTTCAGAGACTTATCATAAAGTAAGAAGGAGCGTCGCGATGACAGTTAATCAGGCAATATCGGCTCTGGTCGATTATGCGCAGAGAGAAAATCTCATAAAAAAAGAAGATAGAATTTACTCTGTCAACAGCGTTCTCGGAGCGCTTGAGCTGACGGATTACGAGTTTGAGAAGGCCGATGCGGATTACAGCCTCGAAGAAATACTCGCCTGCCTGCTCGACGATGCCTGCGCAAGGGGCATCTGCGAAGATTCGGTGGTATTCAGAGACCTGCTTGACACAAAGATTATGGGAGCTCTCACTCCCAGACCGTCTCAGGTTATCGGCGAATTCAAAGAGAGATACGCCCGCTCACCCGTTGAAGCTACGGAGTTTTATTATAATTTCAGCAAAAAGACCGATTATATCAGGAAATACCGTATAAAGAACGATATGAAGTGGATTGCCGTGACGGAATACGGCGACATCGATATCACAATCAATCTCTCAAAGCCCGAGAAGGACCCCAAGGCCATTGCGGCGGCGGGCAGGGCGGCGCAGAGCGGCTATCCCAAGTGTCAGCTCTGCATTGAGAATGAGGGATACTACGGCAGAGTAAACCATCCCGCGAGAGAGAATCACAGGATAATTCCCGTTGAGATAAACGGCGAGGAATGGTTTATGCAGTATTCTCCCTATGTTTATTACAACGAGCATTGCATAGTTTTAAACAGCAGACACGTCCCGATGAAGATTGACAGAAGCGCCTTCGCGAAGCTGTTTGATTTCGTCAGATTCCTTCCCCACTATTTTGTCGGCTCCAACGCGGACCTTCCGATAGTCGGCGGCTCAATCCTCTCTCACGAGCATTTCCAGGGCGGCAACTACGAATTCGCCATGGCGAAGGCTCCGGTTGAGACGGAGCTGTCGTTTGACGGGTATGACGATATTGAGGCGGGCATTGTCAGATGGCCCATGTCCGTTATCCGCCTCAGGGGAGAGAATACTCAAAGAATCACAGACCTTGCCGATAAGATTCTCACAAAGTGGAGAGGCTATACCGACGAGGAGGCCTTCATCTTTGCCGAGACCGACGGAGTGCCTCATAACACAATAACTCCCATCGCGAGATTCAGGGACGGCGCATTTGAGCTCGATCTCGTCCTCAGAAACAACATCCAGACAGAGGAGTATCCCGACGGATACTATCATCCTCACCCCGAGTATCACCATATCAAGAAGGAAAACATCGGTCTTATCGAGGTTATGGGTCTCGCGGTCCTTCCCTCGAGGCTCAAGTCCGAGATGGAGGAGCTGAGCAGGGCAATGCTCGAAGGCAGAGACATTTCGGGCGACGAGAAGCTCTCAAAGCACGCCGGATGGGCCGAGATGATAAAGTCAAAGTATGATATTAACGCCGATAATATCTCCGGCATACTCAAAAAAGAAATAGGCGTTGTCTTTGCCGCCATACTCGAGCAGTGCGGCGTTTTCTCGAGAGACAGCGCAGGCAAAGAGCAGTTCATAAGATTCGCAAAGAGCGTAAACTGAAATCTGAAAAAATCAAGGGTGAATTTATGCAGTATGTTATCATAGACCTTGAGTGGAATAACGCTTATTCCAAAAAAACGGCGGGGTTTATCAACGAAATCATTGAGATAGGCGCCGTGAAGCTTGACGATAATATGGATATAGTTGACGAATTCTCCTGCATTGTCCGCTCTCAGATAGGCAGGAAGCTCAGAGGCTCCGTTAAGAAGCTGACGAATCTCACCAACGACGATATTATGACGGGCGTTCCGTTTTCAAAGGCCTTTTCGCTCTTCAGAAAATGGATGACCGAAGAGGAGACCGTCATAATGAGCTGGGGAGACGGCGACGTCAGGGCGCTGATTGAGAATTACTCCTATTTCGTCGGGATTCAGACCGTGCCTTTTCTCAACTATTACTGCGAC
Source organism: Oscillospiraceae bacterium (assembly GCA_902784155.1). Lineage (GTDB taxonomy): Bacteria > Bacillota > Clostridia > Oscillospirales > Acutalibacteraceae > CAG-177. Next base: position 11 of record CACZTQ010000245.1, on the reverse strand, counting down.
CTGCAGCGCTA
>CACZTQ010000244.1 GCA_902784155.1 Oscillospiraceae bacterium | reverse complement strand
GAACAGGCGCGCGATGCGTCCGGGGCATGGCGACCTATGCGGCAAAAGCATTGGCGCATTCCACCCGCAGGGCGTATGTTTTCGGACGGGCGGCGGGATGCGTCCGCCTGGCCCCCAACCTGAACCACTATCGAGGAGGACAGCATGAATCTTTCCAGACGCACATTCGTCAAAGGTATGGCCGCGGCGGCGGGAATTTCGGCGGCGGGCGTCCTGCCCGGCGCGGGATTTGCGGCCGAAGAGACGGGCAAGCCGCAACCCGGAACCGGCGGCGACATCTATCTGCCCTATGACCGGCGCACCGGCGAGGAGGCGACCGTGTTCTTCACCCGCGACCTCTCGCCCGCCGGGCTCAGGAAAATCTTCGCCGCAGTGAAGGGGCGGCTTTCGGGCAAGGTGGCGGTCAAGCTGCACACGGGCGAAAAGAACGGCCCCAACATCGTGCCCGCCGCCTGGGTGAAGGAGCTTTTGCAGGACATCCCGAACGCGACCATCGTGGAGACCAACACCTACTACGAAGGCGACCGCTACACCACGGAGCAGCACCGCGAGACGCTCAGGGTCAACGGCTGGACCTTCGCGCCCGTTGACATAACCGACGAGGACGGCATCGCCCCTCTGCCCGTTAAAGGCGGGAAGCATTTTACCGAAATGTTTGTGGGCAAAAATATGCTCTCTTATGATTCCCTGCTCGCACTGACTCATTTCAAGGGCCATATGATGGGCGGATTCGGCGGCTCAAACAAGAATATAGGCATCGGCTGCGCGGACGGCAGGACCGGAAAGGCAATGATTCACACAAGAGAGGGCTCCGACAATATGTGGAGCATCGCCGAAGAGGAGCTCATGGAGAGAATCTCGGAATCCACCAAGGCGACAATCGACTTTTTCGGCAAAAACGTTTCATACATAAATGTTATGCGCAATATGTCCGTCTCCTGCGACTGCGAGGGTACGGCGGCTATGCCCGTCGTGACGCCCGATGTCGGAATCATCGGCTCGCCCGATATCCTCGCGGCGGATAAATGCAGCGTCGATATCATCTACGCGATGAAGGAAGAGGACAGACACGACCTCGTTGAGAGAATCGAAACCCGCAAGGGGCTGCGCCAGCTCAGCTATATGAAGGAGCTCGGCATGGGCAGCGACGAATACGAGATAATCGACCTCGACAACGGCGGCAGAATCATCACGCCCGCCGAGGCCGTAGCCCACGTGGTACCTTTCGGCAGCTGAAAAACGCCTTCGGGCATACAATTTAAATTAACGGAGTGAATAAAATGAAAAAGCTTATTTCGGTTATTCTTATGATTTGCGTTGTGATTTCGTGCCTTGGCCTTTGCGCCTCGGCCGCCGGCGGAAAGAAAAACCGCTGGGTCACCTGCAAGACCTCGGCGGACGTCATCGATTTCGTCCTCGAGGGCGGCAAGCACGCTGTTCCCATCAGAGTGGTCAAGGCGGGTCTGAGCAAAGGCGGAGCCGTATGTTGGGTTTATCTCGTCGGCCTTGTCGGAGTTGAAACGGGCACAAAGCAGACAAACGACATCAAGAGCTGCCTCAAAGCGGGCTTCGGCAAAACCAGCGAATATTTTGACGTTGCCAAAGAGACAATTCAGAAGGTGGTGCCCAAGGGCTCAAACCTCGTCCTCGCGGGTCACAGCCTCGGAGGTATGACTCTTCAGCAGATTGCCGCGGATGAGGATATCAAGAGAGACTACAACATCATAAACACCCTCACGGCAGGCTCGCCCTATATCCCCGTCAGGAGCGAGAGAGAGGGCACTCTTCACCGCCTTGCCGACAGAGGAGACGCAATCCCCTGGATGAGCGTCGGTCTTGTGACCGATACCCACAAAATGCTTAAAGAGGTTTCGTGGGAGGACGGCGGCTTCATAGGAGACCCCGATTCGGCTCACAACATCTCCTACAGAAGCAACGAGGTCTGGGGTGAATATGACGCCTTCGGCGAAAAGGGCGGAGACGCTGTCATCACCTTCAACCACGCCCTTGTCGGAATCTACGGCGAAGCTAAATAATCAAAGCTTTTTATAGGATAAGTAATACGGCCCGCGGAGCTCAGCGCTCCGCGGGCCGTCTGCTGTTTTATTTTGATGTCTGTCAGGAAACGCTGACTTTTGCGCCGAGCGTTTTGCCCGCTTTCGCGTAGGGGCTGTACGGGGTGATGCGCACCGAGTATTCGCCCGCCTCAATCTGACCGATATTGACTCTCATTTCGGTACTGTCGGCTCTGACATAGTCCGATATCACGGTGGAGGCAAAGACCTCGCCCGCTCCGCCTTTCACGACTATCTTGTAATCCTCCGCTCCCCAGAAGCCTTCAGCGTCGGGGAAGACGAGGACGGTGTTGCCCTCATTATCCTTCTCGGCTTTTACCGCCGCCCCTTCGGGGAACTCCGGAGCCGTATCAAGGGATTTGAGATTGTTCCAGTTATAAACGTGAGCGGATTTCTTTGTTATACCGGTGAGATAGTAGTCGTTCTTCTCAAAGAATCTGTGGCTGACAATGTCATAGAGCCTCAGCCTGACGTTGCCTTCGGCATCCGCCTCGCAGAGCCAGAATGAGCCCGATTCGCCGGGAGCGTCCTCATCGCCCTCGATATAGTTGAGGTTGCCCATAAGAGCGGAGAGCGAGCCCGTTCCGACCGCCGTGAACGCGCCCTGCCAGATGCAGCGGGGATCGCTTGCGGCGTAGTGGGAATGCCCCGAGAAATCAATTACCTGCGGATATTTTTCAAGAATGGTTCTGATGGTGAAATCTCCCCAGTTCACGCTGCCGTAAACGGTCGCGAACGGATGAGGATGCTGGAAAACGAAGACGGGCCTGTCGGGAGTATCCTTCACGGCGGCGTCGAGATTCGCCTCAAGCCATTCCTTCTTGCTGCCGAAGGTTTTGCCGTCCTCCGAATAGGAGCAGGAGATGAAGTGATAGCCGTTTATGATGAGGTGCCTGTCAACATCCTCGTGAATCAGCTTCTTATAGTGCTCGTATGTGACGGACGCGTCCTCGTCACGGTATTTGATGAATTCGTGATTCCCGAGCGGCGCGAGAAGCTCCGTACCCGGTCTCAGATAATCATCCATTATTTTATTGAAAAGCTCATACTCCTCATCGGAGCCGCTGGTTGCGAAGTCTCCGACAACGGCGAGCGCGTCAAGGTTTTTGTAATACTCGCCCTCGGCGTAATCATAGCTGTCAACGAGCAGCTCGCCGAGTCTCTTTGCCGCAGGCTGCTCCGGGTCGCCGTCAAGGTGAACGTCGCTCGTCACGGCGAATCTGATAACCGGAGTAAAATCGTCCGGCGCGGAAGGAAGCTCTTTGTTTACGGGGAAGGGAATCGCCATAAGAGCGAATACGGCGGTGAATACGCCCGTCAGAAATCTGAATAAAAACTGACCTGTAAGATTTGAAAACATCCGGATACCTCCTGATTATCTCCCGTACGTCGCCCGGGATATAATGTTTAAGCGCAGATAATTGTATCACAATTTTATGCTTGATTCAACCCGGAACCCGCGCGGAATTTTCTGAAAAAAATAAAAAAATTCCGGTTTTCCGTGCAACAAAAACGCGATTCGGAAACACTGATATACGAAAGGCGGAAAACCGCCGGTATAAACGGGAAATAACGTTATAAAACGGGGGATTTTATTATGATGATTATTGTAACTGCAATCACGGCGGCGGCAGTCGCTCTCGTAGGCACGCTTGTCTGCACATCAAATGACGGAGACTGCGCGGCAACGATACTTGCGCATATCGATTCCGGCAGATAACCCCGGGGCGGGGCGGCGCATTTAAGCGAAAAACAAACAGACAGGATTAAATTGATTAAAGCCCGCGGGTTTCGGAAAACTCCCGCGGACTTTTGCTTTTTATCTGTTTGTAAGAAAATAAGGTTGTTTGATTATATTGTCTGTTTTCGGCGTCTTTTCTCGTTTGCCGTATCTTCATACTGTCTTCACTCGAAAATACGCCGTTTTCATCTTAACTGCTTGCCCCGCTGCGCATTTAAGCGAAAAACAAACAGACATTTAAGCGAAAAACAAACAGACATTAAAGCGAAGAACAAATCATTTAAGCTGCAACCAATAAATTCAAAAGAGTCCGCAGGAGAATCAATCTTCCTGCGGATTTTCTCTTCGCGTTTGCAAAACTTCCGCTCTTGTGCTATAATATATAATAGAGTATTGTTTCGGATTATTTGCGGAAGTAATTCTTATCCGGAACACGGAGGAAAGACATGAAAAAATATATTGCAATAGCCGTTGTGTTTATTATGCTTTTCGGCCTGGCCGGAGCGATAAAACCCGGCGCGGGGAAATTCTCATCCTTTCTTGAGACAAAGGGGGAATCATCCGTCGCACCCGCTTCGGGCACCGTAAGCGGCGGCTTATCGGGTAAAGAAGAGGAAATAATCGCCTCGGTTATTGATTCGCTGAATAACGAAGGCCTTACCGCCGAAGAGACGGCGGAAATCCGCGCGCTCGCCCTCAATATAAAGGAGCTTATAACGGAGCACACCGCTGCCTCCGCGAGCGACGCGGCCGTTTGGGAAGCCGCCGCGGACAGCACGGTCGCCCTCATTGATTCGGGAGAATATTCCGACGGCGACCTGGTGCTCGCCGCCGCTCAGCTTATAAAATACGCCGCTGACGCGGGAGTTGCCGGAATGATTAAGGAATCCGACTATCCCGCGCTCGTAAGCCGTATCAAGAGCCTTTACGCGGGCGGGATTGCCACCGCAACGCCTTCGGATTCCGGAGACAACCCGGGCGGTACAACTGCGCCTTCGGGCACATCCGCCGGCGCGGGCGGCGATGTGAATTACCCCGTTTACGGCCCGCTGACCGTTCAGTTCACGGACGAGGGAGTCGTTATTCTCTCCTGCGATAAGAGCGCCTCGGGCGAGCTGGTTATTCCCGCCGAAATCAACGGTCAGAAGGTTATCCGCATAAAAGAATCCGCGTTCTGGGAATGCGCGGGGCTGACCTCAATAACCCTGCCCGATACGCTCAGGGAAATCGGAAGCCGCGCCTTTTACGGCTGCACCGGTCTCGGAAGCATACGGATTCCGGCCTCGGTCACCCACGTTGGCGAGTCGTTATTCATGGCGTGCGACCTTGAGAGCATTGAGGTTGATCCCGCAAACAGGCTTTATCATTCGGCGGGCAACTGTCTCATAGATACCAAAGAAAAGGCGGTTATATGCGGCTGTAAAAACAGCGTAATCCCGGCGGACGGCTCGGTTGTCAGAATCAACTACTGCGCCTTTTACGGCTGCAAGGGGCTGAAGGAAATCGCCATCCCCGCCCCCGTGACAACCATTATCAGCTACGCGTTTCACAATTGCCCCGGCGTTGAAAGCATCAAGGTCGGGCAGGGTAACGCGGTCTATCGCTCCGAGGGCAACTGCCTCATCAGGACAGAGGATAACGAGATAATCCTCGGCTGTAAAAACAGCGTGATTCCCCGCAGCGGAGTCTCCTCAATCAAATATGAAGCTTTCGAAAACTGCACGGGGCTTGAGAGCATAACAATTCCCGGCAATATCAGATCTGTCGGGCTCGCCGCCTTCAGAGGCTGTTCGTCGCTCAAAAAAGTCATAATCGAAGAGGGAGTCGTTACGCTGACGGACGCTTTCCTTGATTGCGTCAGCCTCTCGGATATCACCCTCGCCGACAGCGCCGTGAATACGGGCGAAGCGTTCAGAAACACCGCCTACTACAACAATAAGGCGAATTGGGAAAACGGCGTTCTCTACTGCGGCAGGCATCTGCTCGAAGCGGATGACACCGTTCAGGGCGAATACGCCGTAAAAGACGGGACCGTCAGCGTCTCCTCCGCGGCATTCTCCGGCTGCGCGGGCCTTACTGCCGTTGACATACCCGACAGCGTCACGCTGATTTGCTCCGACGCCTTCTCATACTGCACGGCTCTTCGCACCGTCAGGATGGGCAGCGGAATCCGCCGTATTGATTCTCACGCTTTCCCGTGCTATATGATAATCTACACCACGGCGATTCGTCCTGCAGGGACGAATACGGTCCTGCGGGATGAGGACGGCATAAAGCTCGAAAGCTGTCCAAATCTCAAATACGTCATATATAACGGCACCGAAGCCGGCTGGAACAAAATAGAAATACACGAAAGCAACGACGCTCTCATAAACGCCGAGAAGCGCTTTGCTCCCGAAAAAAAGCCGGATATATCAATCGTCAATTACAGCGAAGAGAGGCGTGAGAGCTACAAGGCGACCCTTACCTTCACCGCCGATGTCGAGAACGCGCCCGATAAATCATCGATACAGTGGTTTATAAACGGCAAATACGCGGGGTCCGGCGAAACATACACGGTTAAGCAGGCGACCGCAGACTACAAGGTTCAGGTGAAGCTCGTCGGCGCGGATACGAAAGTGATTGCCGAATCCGAAACGGAGACGGTGCATATCGACTCCGGCTTCTTCGCGAGAATCATCGCGTTTTTCAAGAGCATTTTCAGACTGCTCGATAATATTATCCAGTAATCAGCAAAAACCAAAAGAACGCTGCCGCAGATTTGCGGCAGCGTTGGTTTTTTATTTTTTATCCGGCGGCCTGCGGGAATTCTCAGGCTGTCATAATGAGCCCTTGCCTCCCCCGTTTTTTAAAACTCCGGGCCCTTGACGGCGAGAATACGGTCCGTAATCTCAACCGTAATACGGCCGTCCGTCTCAATCTCCGCTTCGGCCATACGATCCTTTATATCGGATAACGTGATTTCATCATATATGTCGGTGTGCATCGCAAGCACACGCTCAATCCTCGCAAGATTTTCCCCGCTGAATTTCTTCCGGAACTCGTCAAAAATCAGTCTCGCGCCCTCTTCATCGGCGCAAAACACGGTTTTAAGAGGCGGGAGAGCGATTAAAAAGCTTTTCCCCTCTGTCAGAGAAAGAAGCCTCCCGGTATCCTTTTTATCGTCAAGGCGTATTTCAATCGTTTCATCGGTCTCTATACTTCCTAACATAGTCATCCTCCGTATTATTCTTATAAAACAGGCATATATCCGAATCCCGGGCTCCGAGGAGCCCGGGATTTTGCTTCTGCGAATAAATCAGTCTTCGTTTTCTTCTCTGATTTTGTCTATCATCTCGTCCGAGATGGTCTGAGTCTCGCCGTGTCTGACCTGGCTCATGCAGAGCAGAGCGAGGGCGAAGCAGACGGGAGCGTAGAAGAAGAGCGACCAGTAGTTGACCTCGCCCGTTGCGGTGAATTTTTTGGTAAGGTCAAACATTCCGCCGACAAGCACGGGGCCGACGATTGAAGCCGAGAAGGTCGCGGTGTAATAATAACCCGTGAAGGTGCCGACTCTGTCAACGCCGCCGATTTCAAGAACAAGCGGAAGAGTGTTGATGGTGACAAACGCGATGAGGATTCCGCCGACAACTATCGCAACATAAAGGAGCGGAGCCCACTTTGTAAGACCGTAGAGGAGGAAGAAGATGAGCACTCCTATCCAGCCGGACATAATGGTCTTTTTCCTGCCGAATTTCTGGCCGAGCTTGCCTGCGGGGATTGCGCCGATAACGGTTGCCGCGGCAAACAGGGTGATTATGAGCGAAGCGTTTGACTCGGTGAAGCCGAGCTCGTATTTTGCGAATGTGGTGAAATAGGTCTGGATTGAATCCGTTGCGTTGGAGTTGAAGAAGAGGGCTATGAGCATAAAGATAAGGCTGATTCTCTCGCCCTTTGTGAGCTTGAGCTTGATATCGGTGCTCTCGCCTTCTTTTGCGTTTTTGCTCTTTTCATACTCCGCCTTGAGGCGCGCCGCCTCTTCCTTCGTGATTCTGTTGTCGGGCTCTCTGACGACAAACATAACGACAAACAGGCAGATAACCATTACGACAGCGCCGAGGATAAAGACGTCTTTTCTTATCGCCTCTTCGCTCGCGTGGGGGACTATGAGCTTGATAATCGAGCCGGAGACCGTGCCGAGCACGACGCCGATGCCGCCCATGATATTGATAACGGCGTTGCCCTCGCCTCTTATCTCGGAGGGCGTGAAGTCGGGCATCAGCGCGACAACGGGCGAGCGCCAGGTTGACATGATGAAGTTGAAAACGATGATGTCAAGCATAAGGATTCCGAGCGTCTGGATTCTCGGAATGAATATGAAGAGCAGCGCGCATACGGGGATGCCGTACATAAGGAAGGGCGTTCTCTTTCCGAAGCGGGTGTGGGTCCTGTCCGAAATTCTGCCGAAGAGCGGCTGGAACACAACGCCGAAAATATTATCGATAACCATGATGATACCGACAGCGGTACCCGACCAGGCAAGATTTGTGATTGTGGGATTCTCTCTCAGGATGAGAGGCACGCGGGCGTTATAGATTATCCACGCAATCTGGACCGCCATAAATCCGAAGCCCGTGAAAGCGGTATGCAGGTAATTCAGCTTACCGTTTTCTTTGGCGCAGTAAAGAGTGTTTTTCATCAGATTCTCTCCTTTTTGCGGAATCTCCGCATAATACATATTGATTATATCATTTTTAAACCTAAAATTAAATATAACAACATTGACTAAAAAAGGCGCTGAAATTTGTATGACTTGCCTAATCTATTTCGCTGATTGTTATGATATAATAAGTTGAATTTTTTTAAGGATAGGGTGTTCGCTTTGGAGCTCTTTGAAAAAACATTAAAAAAGAATTATGTATTCCACGGCAGGATTATCAGCGTCAGGCAGGATGAGGCCCTGCTCCCCAACGGAAAGACGGCTCTGCGCGAGGTTGTCGAGCATAACGGCGGAGTCTGTGTCGCTCCCCTCACGGCAGAAAAAGAGCTGATTTTTGTCAGGCAGTTCAGATACCCTTATTCTCAGGTCGTGCTTGAGCTGCCGGCGGGCAAGCTCGAAAAGGGTGAGGACCCCTTTGAGGCCGGCAAGCGCGAGCTTGAGGAGGAGACGGGAAACACGGCGGAAAACTATATCGACTGCGGAGTGTTTCTCCCCTCGCCCGGCTACTGCGGCGAGCTGATTCACCTCTACGCCGCCTATAATCTGATTCCGACTGAAATGAATCTCGATGAGGACGAATTCCTCGAGGTTGAGAGAATCGGGCTTGACAGAGCCGTTGAGATGGTTATGAATAACGAAATCGTTGACGGCAAGACTCAGGTGCTCGTTATGAAGGTCGCGAAACTCGCTGCGGAGGGAAAAATCTGATGAATCCCGGAATCAAAAGCAAAATAATCCTCGCCAGCGCCTCGCCGCGCAGGAAAGAGCTGCTCGCGAGGGCTGATATAAAATTCGATATATGCCTCAAAAGCGTTGACGAGACCGTCCCCGCCGGGATGAATCCGGCCGAGGGCGCGGAGCACACCGCCGCTGTCAAGGCGATGGCCGTTTCCTTCATAAATACCGACGCCATAGTAATAGGCGCGGATACTGTGGTCGTCCTCGACGGCGAGGTCCTCGGGAAGCCGAAGGACAAAGAGGACGCCGTCAATATGCTCAAAAAGCTCTCCGGCAGGGAGCACACGGTCATAACCGGCGTATGCCTTGCCTGCGGAGAAAAATACGAGACCTTCCACTGCGAGAGCAAGGTCAGGTTTTATCCCCTTACCGATGAGGAGATAAAACACTATGTCGCGAGCGGCGAGCCGCTCGACAAGGCGGGCGCCTACGGAATCCAGGGAAAGGGAATGATGCTCGTCGAGAGCATCGAGGGCGATTTTTACAATATAGTCGGCCTGCCCGTCGCGCTCGTCGTGAGAAGAATCAAGGAAATAGAGAAGCGCCATGAAAATTGACAGAATGCAGTCTCAGCTTGCCGAGGGCGAGGCCTTCCTCATAATCTCGCAGGCAAACAGAAAATATTTCACCGATTTCGACTCGTCCGACGGGTATCTTATAATAACGGCCGACCGCTCTATCTTTTATACCGACGGCAGATATATCGAGGCCGCGCAGGCAAAAATCAGAAACTGCGGCGACGTTCTTTCCGTCGGCAGGGCGAAGGAAACCCTGCCCGCCGCTTTTAAGAATCTCGGGATAAAAACGGTCTATACCGAGGCGGGAAGCCTGCCTGTCGCCGTGTTTGAAAAGCTGCGCGAAATCCTTCCCGCCGCGGTTGAGGCAAAAAAGACCGACGGCGCGGTATCCGCTCTCAGGAGAGAAAAGGCGGAGTATGAAAAAGAGCGCATAATAAAAGCCCAGAGGATTGCCGAGGCGGCGTTTGAGCATATCCTCACCTTCATAAAACCCGGCGTTACCGAGAAGGAAATCCGCCTTGAGCTTGAATTCTTTATGCTCCGCAACGGGGCGGACGGGCTCTCGTTCGAGACCATCGCCGTCAGCGGAAAAAACACCTCGATGCCCCACGGCGTGCCGACGGATAAAAAGGTTGAGAGCGGAGATTTCATCACGATGGATTACGGCGCGCTGGTTGACGGCTATCACAGCGATATGACAAGGACCGTCGCTCTCGGGAGCGTGACGGGAAAGCAGGCGGAGGTCTATGAAACCGTGCTCGGCGCTCAGAAGGCCTGCCTCGATATTCTCGCGCCCGGTCTTCCGTGCGCAGACGCTGATAAAGCCGCCCGCGATTATATTGAAAAAGCTGGCTTCGGCGAATATTTCACACACTCGACGGGCCACGGCGTGGGCATCGATATTCACGAGGCGCCCACCCTCTCAAAAGCGAGCGAAGATATCCTCTCCCGCGGCGACATAGTGACGGACGAGCCCGGCATCTATATCCCCGGAGAATTCGGAGTCCGTATAGAAGATATGGTATTCATCGGCGAAACGGGCTGCGAAAACCTTACAAAATGTGAAAAATCGCTCATTATTTTGTAAATAAATTTTAAAATTGCTTGAAAAATACGCGCTTATAGTATAGAATATTTTTGTTAAGCATACAAAAAGCATGCAAAGGAGAAATAAATATGGTATCAGCAGGTGATTTCAGAAACGGCGTAACTTTCGAAATGGACGGTCAGGTTTATCAGATTATTGAATTCCAGCACGTCAAACCCGGCAAGGGCGCTGCTTTCGTAAGAACCAAAATCAGAAACGTTATCGGCGGAGCGGTTACCGAGCGTACCTTCAACCCCACCGATAAATTCCCCACAGCTTACATTGAGCGCAAGGATATGGAATATTCCTACAACGACGGCGATCTCTATTATTTCATGGATCCCGAAACCTATGATATGGTTCCCATCGGCGCGGCCACTCTGCCCGACAACTTCAAGTTTGTCAAAGAGAACGTTACCTGCCGCATCCTTTCCTATAAGGGCAATGTTTTCGGCGTAGAGCCCCCCACCACAGTTGACCTTCAGGTTACAAAGACCGATCCCGGCTTCGCAGGCAACACGGCGACCAACGCCACCAAGCCCGCAACCCTTGAGACCGGCGCCGAGGTCAAGGTTCCTCTCTTCATCGACGAGGGCGAAATGATCACAATCGATACCCGTACAGGCGAGTATCTCAGCAGAGCATAAATCAAGGAGGATTTAACTATGGGAATTACAGAAAAAGCTGCTTATCTCAAAGGTCTTGCAGACGGTCTGAAGCTTGACCACGAGAAGGACGCCAACAAGCTGCTCCTCGCTGTTGTCGATACAATCGGCGAAATGGCGGAGCTCGTTGACGAGATAGATATGGATCTCTCCGATTTCACCGATCAGCTTGACGCTGTTGACGAATCTCTCGCGGACCTCGAAGAATACTGCTATGACGAGTGCTGCTGCGATGATGACGACTGCTGCTGCGACGATGATGACTGCTGCTGCGGCGAAGAGCTCTATGACGTTGTCTGCCCCACCTGCGGTGAAAAAATCACCGTTGACGAAGGCATACTCGAAGACGGCGGCTGCGAATGCCCCAACTGCGGCGAGAGCCTCGAGTTTGACTTTGACCTCGAAGACGACGACGAGGACGCCGACGAATAATCAACACTTAATTTAAAAATCGAGCCCGGAGCCGGATATTTTTCCAAAGCCGGGCTCATTCTTGTTTAAGACGGAGGATTCCGCGATGGATAAATATGTCAGAATCTGCCCTTACTGCGGCGGCACCGAGACGATTGAGGTTTATCAGACCTATTACGGCGCGGTCGCGAGCGTTGAAAACAAGCTGCACGGAGCGGATCTTTATCACACCGTGTGCAGGAAGTGCGGCAGCGTTCTGCGCAGCTATGTGAAGGACCCGGAAAAGCTTCTTAAAAAGAAAGACAGAAGGACCGACTACTGATTACAGGGTGAAACTATGGCAGAAGGAAAGATACTCAGAGAGCTGTTTCTCATAAGGCACGGCGAGAGCCGCGGAAACGCCGGCATCGAAGGGGACTGCCCCGCCGATTCCGAAGACCCGCGTCTGACCGGGCTCGGCGTTTCGCAGGCGGAGAAGCTCGGCATTTATCTCTCGGATAAAATCCGCTTTGACTGTGTCTTTTCGAGCGGCCTGAGAAGAGCCGTTGAAACTGCGCGGGGGATTATCGAATACCAGCCCGGCTCACCCGCTCTTAATATCCTTCCCGACCTTTGCGAAATCGGGATATCGCCGGATTATCCCGGCATGAATACGGAAGCTCTGCGGGAGCTCTGCCCGTCGGCGGTCATCGCGCAGGGTTATGAGGAAAGAGAAAAACTTGTTGTTCCGGATGAAACTCCCGGCGAAAACGAAGAGAGATATTTCAGCCGCGCCGAAACCGTTATGAATTATCTTGAAGGCCTTTTTACAGAAGGCGAAAAACTCGCGCTTGTCTCTCACGCCGCGTTTCTCACTTATCTTATTTTTTACATTACGGGCTACCGCGACAGGGAGCCGTTTTATGACTACACACTCGCCAACACCTCGGTCACGAGGATTATATTCTACGAAAAGGGGACCTACCCCTACGGCGATGTTGCCATTGAATACGTAAACAATACCGCGCACCTGGTTTGATATAAGGAAGAGAAAAATATGCTGAAATTAAAAGAAATCGTAAAAGAATACCCGACCGGCGGAGAAAAGGTCGTCGCCCTCAAAGGCGTGAGCGTAAACTTCCGCAGGAGCGAATTTGTCTCCATCCTCGGTCAGTCCGGCTGCGGCAAGACCACGCTGCTCAACATCATAGGCGGTCTTGACCAATATACCACGGGCGACCTTGTGATAGAGGGCAAATCCACAAAGAATTTCAAGGATTCCGACTGGGATAACTACAGGAATCACCGCGTCGGCTTCGTCTTTCAGAGCTACAATCTGATTCCGCACCAGACGGTGCTCGCAAACGTCGAGCTCGCCCTGACTCTTTCGGGCGTTTCAAAATCGGAGCGCAGGAAGAGGGCGAAGGAGGCGCTTGACAAGGTCGGCCTCTCCGACCAGCTAAACAAGAAGCCCAACCAGCTTTCGGGCGGTCAGATGCAGAGAGTCGCCATAGCGAGAGCGCTCGTCAACGACCCCGAAATCCTGCTCGCGGACGAGCCCACCGGCGCTCTCGACAGCGAGACGAGCATCCAGGTTATGGATATACTGCGTGAGATAAGCAAAAACCGTCTCGTCATTATGGTCACGCATAACCCGGACCTCGCGCAGGAGTATTCCACAAGAATCATCCGCCTGCTCGACGGCCGTATCGTTGACGACTCCGCGCCCTATGAAGGCGAGGAGATGCAGAGCGAAGCCCCCGCGAAATCAAGGGGCAAAAAAGAGAAGAAGCCCTCGATGTCGTTTTTCACGGCTCTCTCCCTTTCGCTCAACAACCTGCTGACAAAAAAGATGCGTACCTTCATGACCTCCTTCGCGGGGAGCATAGGAATCATCGGCATCGCCCTGATTCTCTCGCTCTCAAGCGGATTCCAGGCCTATATAGATTCAATCCAGTGCGAGACGCTGACATCCTACCCGATGACGATAGACGCGGCGACAATGGATATGAATTCAATGCTCTCCATTATGTCGAATTTCGGCTCGGGCGATGTTGACCACGCTCTCGACAAAGTCTATTCGAATTCGCTCTCGCAGAATATGATGAAATCCTATTCCTCGGGCGTGTGGTTCAACGACCTTCAGAAGTTCAAGGATTTCCTCGAAACAAACGAAGAGGTCAAGCAGTACGTTTCATCCATACAGTACAGATACGGCGGCAAGATGACCATCTACGCCGAAGACACCGCGGACGGCCCGAATCAGGTCTATCCGAGCCCCGTGCTCGATATGATGCAGGGTATGATGGGAGGGCTGAATCTCTCCTCGCTCGGCATCGACACCTCGACAATGGAGTCGTATCAGCAGATGTCAAACTCCTGGCAGGAGCTCATCGATAACCGCGAGCTTCTCAAGGAGGAATACGACCTCGTCGAGGGCAAATGGCCCGCGAAGTACAACGAGGCGGTCCTGATTATCGACAAGAATAACGAAATCAGCGACCTTACCATTCAGGGTCTCGGCATCACAAGCTCCTCGGACCTTATGAATTCCATGATGTCAATGATGAAGGGCGAGCAGGTCGAGAGTAAATCCTACGAAATCGAGTATGACGAGATAATCGGCAAAAAATTCAAGCTCGTCACCCAGCCCGAATTCTATAAATACGACAAAGAGACCTCGGAATGGCTCGATATGAGCGGAGACGAGGAATATGTCAGAAAGGCCATTGACGGCGGCGAGGATATAACCATAGTCGGCATCATCCGCCCGAGCGAGGATTCCGTGGCCGTCACCACAATAGGCACCATCGGCTTCTCATCGGAGCTCGTAAAACACGCCGCCGAAAAGACGGATAACTCCGAGATAGTCAAAAAGCAGAAGGCCGACCCCAAGACGGATGTCTTCACGGGCATCCCCTTCCCCGAGAAAGAGGAAGAGAAAGAAAAAGAAGAGGATAAAGCCGGCGATAAAGATTCCGCCGCAAAGGAAGAATCAAAG